>DATKNJ010000215.1:0-5384 GCA_035541395.1 Anaerolineales bacterium | reverse complement strand
TCGCAAACCAGCAATGCGTCCACGCCGGCCGCGTCGGCGGTGCGCAAGATCGCGCCAAGGTTGCCTGGCTTCTCCACTGATTCAGCTACGATCACGAGTGGATTCGCGCTTAACTTTAAATCGTCCAACGACTTGCGAGGAATGGGAAATACCCCCAACCAACCATCTGGATTCTCGCGGTAGGACATCTTCTCGAATACTGCGCGGTTGACAGTAAGAATCTCAGCGGTGAGTCCGCTGATGGAACGCGATGCAAGTTCCGGGGCGGTAAAGACCGTCTGCGGTTGCAGTCCCGCCGCGAGGGCCAGAGTCAATTCATCATATCCCTCAACGAGCATCAGGTTTTCGCGTTGTCGTTGGCGTTTATCTTCGCGCAGTTTTACCACTTGCTTGAGGCGCGGGTTTTGCAAACTGGTGATGTCCATTATTTTTGTAAAAGCAAACACGCGGCTTGATGATCCGAGCCGATGTGGATATATGCAGGGTCTTCAACTTTGCATCGTTCCATCGCAACCGGGCAACGCGGGTGAAAACGGCAGCCGCTTGGCAAATCAATCGGGTTAGGCGTTTCACCTTGCAGAATGAGTCGCTCGCGGCGCAAACGCGGATTCGGAACCGGAATCACTGAGATCAATGCTTTGGTGTAAGGATGCTGTGGATTGGTGAGCACTTCGTGCGCGGTACCCATTTCCACGATGCGCCCGAGATACATGACTGCGATGCGGTCCGCGAAATAGGCCACAGTGCTGAGATCGTGTGTGATGAACACCAAACTCACGCCGCGCTTCTGACGAAGTTCGCGCAAAAGATTCAAAATCTCGGCGCGGATGGAAACGTCCAACATCGAGACGGGTTCATCGGCAATCAGCAATTTTGGCTCGAGCACCATGGCGCCCGCGATCACCACGCGCTGGCGTTGTCCGCCAGAAAGCTCATGCGGATAACGATTCAGATAATCTTCCACGGGACGCAACCCAGCGTCTTCCATTGCAGCTCGAACACGCGCCATGCGCTCATCGCGATTCTTCAACAAGCCATGTACTTCCAACGGCTCAGAGACGATGTCATAAACGGTCGAGCGCGGATTAAGAGATTCATATGGATCTTGAAAGATCATCTGCGCGTGTAAGCGAAGTTCTTTTAACGATACCGTTTTCCCCTGCCCTACTGACTGGTCTTCAAACAGGATGTCGCCGCGTGTCGGCTCCTCGAGTCCGATCAATGTACGTGCAATCGTTGTTTTGCCACAACCCGATTCGCCGACGACCGCCAACACCTCACCGCGCTTCAAGGTGAATGAAACATCGTCCACAGCTTTAACATTTTTCTGCGGGCGATGCATTAGCACGTCCCATAGCGATTGCCGCACTGGAAAATATTTGAACAACCCGCGCACATTCAAGACAAGAGGCGCATTCATGCGAATTGAGTCTCCTGTCCTTTGCACAAATGGCAAGCCGCGTAGTGTCCTTCCGAAATTGTGATCAATTTTGGATTCACTGTTTCACACTCTTTGACCTTCACATTGCAGCGCGGATGAAAGCGACAGCCATTCGGCAAATCGGTCAAGCGCGGCGGTGTGCCGGGAATTGAAGCCAAAGTATCGGCGGGACGGTTCAAGTCCGGGAAAGAGGCGAGCAACCGTTGAGTATAAGGATGCGAGGCGTGATTATAGATATGATCCGCCGTTCCATATTCCGCGACCTTGCCGCCATACATGACCACCACTGAATCACACACTTCTGCCACAACACCTAAATCGTGAGTCACAAGAACCACAGCAAGACCTAATGCTTTTTGAATATCGCGTAGGAGTTCCAACACTTGCGCTTGAATCATCACATCGAGCGCTGTGGTTGGTTCATCCGCAAAAAGTAAATCAGGTGAGCAAGCCAAAGCCATGGCAATCATGGCGCGCTGGCGCATGCCGCCCGAATATTGGTGCGGATATTGATCGCGACGCGTGCGCGCAATACCGACCATCTCCAACAATTCGCCCACGCGCTTTTCTGCCGCGTCGCGATCCATTAAGTCGTGCAGGAGAATCGCTTCGCGGATTTGATCGCCCACTTTCATCACCGGGTTGAGCGCATTCATCGCGCCCTGAAACACAATCGCCATTTCCTTCCAGCGATAGCCACGCATCTCCGGCTCGCTCAATGCCAGCAAATCTTTTCCGTTGAATTTCACTTGTCCGTTCACAATTCGACCGTTGGACGGTAACAGCCGCATGACAGACATCAAAGTCGTTGTCTTGCCACAACCCGATTCGCCGACAAGCCCAATGGTTTGTCCGGGGAATACATCGAAGCAGACATCTTCCAGCGCGCGCGCGACCTTGCCTTCTGGCATGATGAACTCAGTCGATAAATGGCGGACGCTTAATAAAGGCTCGCTCATCAATCGGACCCTTGGCCTGCCGCGATGGAAATCATATTTTCATCCCCTTCGAGGTGATGTGTGGTCAAGCGCGGGTTGAGCATTTCCTCCAGTACGTTACCGAGTAACACACATCCCAACGAAACCCACACGATTGCAAGTCCCGGCGGAAGATAAAACCACCACGCGCCGTTGGTGACAGCGTTGCGGTCAAATGCGAAGTTAAGCATCGTTCCCCAGGACGGTTTGGTCGGATCACCAAGACCAAGGAATGCCAAGCCCGATTCGACCAGGATGGCAGTTGAAATCGTCAGGACAGTATTGGCCACGATCAAGGGCATGATCTGAGGCAGGATATGCTTGCGGACGATGTGAGCATTCCCAGCGCCAATGGCGCGGGCGCGCGCCACAAATTGACGCTCCTTGATAGTTAGCACTTGTGAACGGATAAGACGCGCGGTGCTGGTCCAGTAGAGTAGGCCAATCACGAGGATGATAATCACAAGCGGCGAGACATTTAGTTGCATTTGCCGGAGAGTCGCGACCAGTACCAACATTAACGGAAGATCGGGAATCACGAGCAATACATCGGTGACGCGCATGAGCAAGTTATCAATCCAACCACCGAAGTAGCCAGCGGTTATACCGAACAAACTTCCTACGAACATGGCAATAAAGCCCGCCAGGAAACCAACCGTCAAAGAAATGCGTGCGCCGTAAACTAATTCCGACCAAACATCGCGCCCGGCATCATCCGTGCCAAGCGGCCCATGAGCAGATGGAGGAGCAAAGGTCATGCCGATTCCATTTGCATCGCGAATCACATCGGTTGGATGATAAGGCGTCAGCAGCGGAGCAAAAATGGCAGCCAGTAGCGCTGTCAGAATCAGAAAGCCGCCCAAAAGTCCAAGCTTGTTGCGGCGGAATGTCCGCCAGAATTCAGTTAGGTTGTGCATCCTAATTGGCCTTTACGCGCGGATCAAGATAAGTGTAAAGAATATCCGCCAGCATATTGGCGAGAATCACACTGACGGCCAGCAACAGAAACGCGCCCTGTAACAGCGGATAGTCCTGTTTAGTAAGTGCGTCCTGAAAAAGCTTGCCAAGGCCATCATAGGAAAAGACGGCTTCAATGTAAATTGCGCCAGAAACAGTGAAACCAAGATTCAACGCGATCAATGTCACCACTGGAAGCATGGCGTTTTTGAGCGCGTGGCGCATCAATACTTGCCAGTGACTCATGCCTTTGGCTTTGGCGGTCAAAATGTAATCCTCATTGAGCACCTCGAGAATCGATGAACGCATAATGAGCATGTATTCGCCAAGGTAAAGGATGGTGAGAGTCAGTGTGGGCAGCGCCAGATGCCGCGCCACGTCAGGGATGACGGTGTAAAGCGGTTTGCTGACATTGGCTGGACTGACGATGCCGCCCGTTGGAAGTCCCAGCCAGGTACTGCCCGCGGCTAATAAAATAATCCCAAGCCAAAAAGTCGGCGTAGCCCACGCGATGAGCGAAAAGGTCAATGCACCGACGTCAATTGGCGTTTTTCGCTTCCAGCCGGCCAGCAAACCCAGAATCACACCAAAGAATATGGAAAGGATTTGCCCAAGGCCGATCAGCAAAAGCGTGTTTCCAAGTTTTGCGATCAAGATATTCGCAACGGGTTGGCGCTGAGACCATGAGATACCTAAATTCCCCTGCGCCCATTGTCCAAGCGTATCGATAAACTGATCGGGAAAGACGGGCTTATCGAGTCCAAACTGGACGCGCAAAGCTTGCTGCACTTGAGGCGAGATGCGTACGTTACGCCCGATCACCGCTCGGACTGGATCGCCTGGCAAAATCCGGAAAAGCACGAAGTTAATGACCAGGACGATCAACACGGTCATTAAAGAAAAGCCAAGTTTACGAAGGAGATAATCTCTGCGACTCATGAGGCGGTCTTGGCTAAAGCCCCTTTCGTTTTTTGAAAGGGGCTTTAGCGGTTCATGCTATTTCACCGGTTTTACGTGGACCAGCGATTGTGCAATATCGATTCCCAGTGGCGATTCAACGAATCCGGTGAACCGATCGGAACGATAGGCTTGCAGGAGTTTCTCGTAATACAACACAATGTAAGGGCGATCATTGTAGACCATTTCCTGCATTTGCCATACAATCTGCTGACGCTGGCTTTTGTCGATAGTCTTTTGCTGTTCAAGATATAACTGGTCGTATTGCGGGTTGTGATAGCCGCTATCGCTCCAGCCACCGGAGACAAATTGGCTGGTGGTCAGTACGCTCAAGATGAAATCGGGATCGGGATCGGGTCCCCAACCCCAAATGACGAGGTCGTAATCACCAGTGGGTGTGACCGCCGCGGTGAGGCTATCCGAATCAACCGCCTCGACATTTGCTTTCACGCCAATTTGCTTGAACCAACCTGCCAGCATGTCCGCGATGCGCGGATAGACCGGATTGGAGGTCGGAAATTGCAGACGGAATTCAAGTCGCAGGTTGCCTTTTGTGCGAACACCATCCGAACCAAGAGTGTAGCCGTCAGCATCCAAAATCTGATTTGCTTTGGCGATATCAAAAGAAACTACTTTGATATTTGGGTCATGCCAGAAGCCGCCACCCAAGGTTGGCGGGACGATTGTATCGCCGGGAGAACCGAGTCCTTGGACGGCAATGTCAACGAGGTCCTTGCGGTTGATAGCAGTTTCCAAGGCGAGTCGGACTTGAGGATCTTCGAGGGCAGGATTTCGCTTGGGCGCGGGGTTGTTCTTGGGATCAACGGAGTTGACGATCAGTTCGTTGAAGTAACGGCCATCCTCTTCCACTGCTTTGACATTCGCAAATCCTTGAACCGTTTGAAATGCAGTCGCCGGCACTTCGCTGATCATATCAATGTCGCCAACCTTGAGAGCTTGTACCATGGCGTCAGCGTTATCGAATTTTTGGAAGATGATCTGATCCAGGATCGGTGGAGTGTCAAAATAATCCTTGTTCGCGTCAAGGATCA
>DATKNJ010000214.1:0-10486 GCA_035541395.1 Anaerolineales bacterium | reverse complement strand
GCAAGGCAATGTCACCGTGGACAAAGCCGCACGCAACGCGTTATCGGTTTTGGAATTGGTAAAGCTCACACAAGTCCAGGTCGCGCAGGGCAGTGTGTTTCCGCTTGTGCAGCCTTTGTTGGCTTCGGAAACGACGCATGGCGAAAGCGGCATCGGTAATGCACAATTGCCAGAACCAACAAATAAACCTGTGCCCCAACATGCCGTAGACTTTTTGATCGAAAAGTTTTTAGCCGAGCCCGGTGAAATCAGTCTCTTCGCGATCGGACCGTTGAGCAACGTAGCGCTCGCGATTCGCAAGGAGCCGCGCATCGTGAAAGCCATCAAAGAGATGGTCATTATGGGCGGCGCGATCCGTGAAGGCGGCAACATGAGCCCGCTGGCGGAGTTCAACATCTTCGTCGATCCGCACGCCGCGCATATCGTTTTCCATTCGGGGATTCCGATCACGCTCATCCCACTGGATGTGACTCATGAGTGTCTCATCACGCGTGCAGATGTGGAACGCATCAATCAGGTTAAATCGCCAGTGGCGAGTTTTATCAAAGATGCGCTTTCCGTTTATTTTGATTACTACGAAGAAACAACAAAATTCGAAGGTTCGGCCTTACACGACCCATTGACGTTGGCAACGATCATCGCGCCGGAATTGCTGACGCTCGAAGAATTGTACGTAGATGTAGATATCAGCGGCGGGATTTCGATGGGCAATACCTTTGCTGACTTTTTCAGCGTTGCCAAACAACCCGCCAACATGAAAGTCGCATTGGATGTGCGCGGCCGCGATTTTATTAATTTGTTCGTTGACCGAATGATCGAGTTAAGCAAAAAAATCTCGTAAGGGGCGCAGCGTTGCCGCGCCGCATCCAAGGAAATATGAATCCAAAACGCATCATCATCGACACCGATCCCGGCATCGACGACTCGCTTGCCATTTTGTTGGCCGCGACCTCGCCCGAAGTTCAACTGGAAGGTTTGACAGTCGTGCATGGAAATTGTTCCGCGGAACAAGGCACGATCAATACGCTATCGATATTGGAGTTGGCCAAAGCGAGTCAAACTCCTGTTGCAAAAGGCTGCGATTTGCCGCTCGTGCAGCCGTCGCTGCTCGCGCCGGAGACGCACGGGAATCAAGGTTTGGGATACGCGCAGCTGCCTCGTCCGCAGACCAAACCAACGGTCCAGCATGGAGTCGATTTCATCATCGAGAAGATCATGTCGAATCCCGGCCAGATCACGTTGGTCTGCATCGGCCCACTGACAAACGTCGCCATGGCGATTCGACAGGAGCCGCGCATCGTGCAGGCCGTCAAGGAAGTTTGGATCATGGGCGGCGCGCTGCGACACGAAGGCAACACCACACCGTTGGCTGAATTCAATACGTATGTCGATCCGCACGCCGCGCACATTGTGTATCACAGCGGTATGCCGATGACGTTGGTTCCATTGGACGTGACGTATCAAGTAATTTTCACAGAAGCGGATGTAGCGCGTCTGCGACAATCGAAATCAAACATTCCAAAATTTGTAGCAGATGCAACGCGTTTTTATATGGAATTCCACGATGAGTATCAACAGATCGAAGGCTGCGTGATCAACGATCCGCTCGTGCTCGCGCTGACGTTTGCTCCCGAGTTATGTGATTATGAAGATCTTTTTGTGGATGTGGACCTCAGCGGCGGCGTTTCGATGGGCAAAACCTTCGCAGATTTTTATAAGACGATGAAGCACCCCGCCAACATGAAAGTCGCGTTGGGTGTGCGGCCGCGTGACTTCATCGAATTATTTTTGAAACGGATCGAAGGTTTGTGCGCCTCGATTGGGTAACCAATTTGGGTGCACCGGTGTTCAACATTTCAAATCATAAAAAGGAGAATGGCATGAAACTTGTCGATTCGATCAAGAAAGATTTCAACACATTGACCTGGGTACTCATCCCGGTCGCCATCGCGATCAACATTGTCGTGGGTGAAATCGTTGTCCAACTGAAACTGCCCGTTTATTTGGACTCTATCGGCACTGTGCTTGTGGCAGCCATCTGCGGCCCGTGGGCTGGCGCATTAACCGGTGCATTAGCCAACACCATTTGGGGCATTGCGATTGACCCGAACGCTTTCCCCTGGTGGCCCGTGGCTTTCTTCATCGGTTTCGTGGCAGGCTGGTGCGCAAAGTTCGGCCTGTTCAAAAACTGGTGGAAAGTGGTCATTACAGGTTTCCTCGTGTCGCTCACTTCCGCGACAGTTTCAACACCGATCGGCGTGTATTTGTATGGCGGCATCACAGCCAGCGGTTCCTCCCTCATCACAGCATATTTGCTGCAAACCGGCCAGGGTGTCTTGCAAGCAGTCTTCAGCACCAACTTCCTCGTGGAGCCAGTGGATAAGATCACCACTTCAATGTTGGCCTTCGCCATCATTCAAGGACTTTCCACTCGTTTCTTGGCGCGCTTCCCGCGGCCCGAGAATGTGGAGATCGAAGCAGGCGGTGATCGCACACAACTGTATATTGCCATCGGCATCGTGGTTGTGTTAGTCCTGATCGCGGCATTCGTACTGACCAGAATCCTCGGAACCAGCGGCGGCTAATTTTTCTTTGCTGCATAGAAAGACCGGATTTCTTCGGAAGTCCGGTCTTTCTTTTCCGTTTATAATTCTCTCACCCCTACCCTCTCCAATGAGAGAGGGAGAAACGAAAATGCACGAGCGACTTTCATTCTACGTTCACCGCGACAGTTTTCTACATCGCCTCAATCCGCTGACCAAATTGATCGCGGTTCTTGGGCTGACTCTGCTCTCTTTCTTGGTCCCGTTTTACTGGACGCCCATCATTTTGATTTTTTTCGTTATCTTTCCGTTGAGCTTCGTTGGACGCGTGGCGCGCGAATATTTCAACGTGGCGCTGCGACTCATCCTGCCCGCGGTTGGATTCCTGTTCATCATGCAGGCGCTTTTCCAGCCGCTTAAGGGCAACGCGTTATTTCATTTCTGGTTCCTGCAACCAACCGATGCCAGTGCATTGTTCGCGTTTGGCAACGCGGCGCGCATTGCCACAATGGTTTCATCGTTTACTTTGTTTTTGCTCACCACACATCCCAGTGAATTGATGTCCGATCTCACGCGCCGCGGACTGCCGCCGCAGTTTTCGTACGTGATCATTTCCACGCTGCAGATCATTCCACAGATGCAAGCCAAAGCGCAGACGATCATCGCCGCACAACGCTCGCGTGGACTCGATACGCAAAGCAGTTTTGCCAAACGAGTCGGCGCGCTCGTCCCGTTGGTGGGGCCGCTCGTTTTTGGCTCGCTGGTCGAAGTCGAGGAGCGAGCGATTGCAATTGAGGCGCGCGGCTTCACATCGTCGCGTCCAAAAACATCACTGCGCGAAATCCCCGACTCGCGCTTCGATCAAGTCACGCGCTGGATCTTTGTTTTGCTCGTCGTTGCTTCATTGGTCTCACGAATATGGCTATCGTAAATCTTCAAAACGTCACATATAAATATCCGCTCACCGATAAGGCCGTTTTACAAAACGTGGATTTGCAAGTGAACGAAGGCGAGTTCGTGGCAATCATCGGGCCGAACGGCGCGGGCAAATCCACGCTGTGTTACACGCTGGCAGGTTTTGTACCGCACTTCTTCAAAGGGGAGTTGACCGGCACTGTGGAAGTGGCCGGACTCGAAACGCAAAAATCAACCTTGAGCGAGTGGGTGCTCAACGCGGGCCTCGCATTTCAAAATCCGTTCAATCAGATCAGCGGCGCGAAATATACGGTGTTCGAGGAAGTCGCGTTCGGACTTGAAAACATCGGCGTGCCGCGCGATGAAATCAGGGGCCGCGTCGAACAGGCTCTGACGCTGACCGGCATCCGCGATATCGCGGATCGTTCGCCTTATTCTCTTTCGGGCGGTCAGCAACAACGCGTCGCACTGACCTCAATCCTGGTCATGGAACCGAAAGTGCTCGTTCTCGACGAGCCGACCTCGCAAATGGACCCGATTGGCACGCGCGAGGTCTTCGGCGTGATCCGCACGATGGCGGAACGCGGCATGACGGTTGTGCTGGCCGAACACAAAATAGAATGGATCGCGACTTTCGCAGATCGCATTGTGGCGCTGAAGGATGGAGAGATTTTGATGAACGGCAAACCTAGCGAAGTGTTGACTTCTCCTTTGCTGCAGGACGCGGGCTTTGGGATTTCGCGTTATACGTCTGTGGCGCGCGAAGCGGAAAAGCGCGGCCTGTGGCTCAAGTCACGACAGTTACCGATTACTTTGCAAGAAGCCGTGGAAGGATTCCGGAAATAAGCAAAGGTGACCGGAGACAAATATCTTTGTTTATCTCCGTTCATCTCTGGTGAAAATATATGATGAACATCGAAATCAAAGACCTTCACTTTTCTTATCCTGGCAGTGTGGAAGCACTGCGCGGCATTTCGCTGACGATTCAATCCGGTGAACAAGTGGCCATCGTCGGGCAGAACGGCGCGGGTAAGACTACACTAGTCAAGCATTTGAATGGACTGCTGCAGCCCACAACAGGTTCGGTCAAGATCGGCGATTGGGATACGACACAACATTCCGTAGCAAAGTTGGCTCAACGCGTCGGCTATGTGTTCCAGAATCCAGATGAACAATTATTTTCAAGGACGGTCGGGCAGGAAGTCGCGTTCGGCCCGCGCAATTTGGGTTATCCCGCTAAACAAATTGACGAGTTGGCAAAAGACGCGTTGACCTTAACTGAATTAAGCGACAAGACCGAAACAAATCCTTATGATCTTTCGGCCACATGGCGCAAGATGGTGGCGTTGGCCTCGATCATTTCGATGGACACACCAATTGTTATTTTCGATGAACCGACTACGGGACAAGATGCTCTCAGTGTGGCGCGCATTGCGCACGTTATCGCGGCGCTACGCGCCCGCGGCAAGACAGTCATCACCATCACACATGATATTGATTTCTGCGCTGAAAATTTCGAGCGCGTGATTGCGCTCTCTCAGGGAAAGATTCTATTGGATGGGCCCGCCAACGAAGTGCTTGGGCAGGAAGAGATTCTCGCCACTACTTACGTTGATCCACCGCAGCTTACACGTCTCGGATTGCGATTGAGGCTAAAGGAAGTCGTCAGAAATCAGGAAGAATTCCTAGCGGCGTTGAAGAAATAACAAACGCAAGGGCGAGTCGTTGACTCGCCCTTACAAATTTAACGGGGATAAATTACCAGTTCTTCGTAACCCGAATCCTCAGGCAATAACTCACGCTTATAAACGATATCTTCAAATTCGGCCAACACAATTTCAGCCGTTGTGTAAATCTTGCACCCGCTGACAAGATGTCCGCCAATCGTAACGCCATCGCCATCTGAAATCGAGATATGCAGATGCGAGCCGTTCGTCGAGACCGTGCCAGTCAATGAGACAATTTCAAAGCGCCCATCATATTCGTTATAGAATTCGCGGTTGGCAAGTCGCAATGTAGCATGCGTGAAGCTCCCCACCGAACATAACACACAACCTGCTTTGATTTGCTTTTCTGCAACAAATGATTCAATCGAGTCAAATAAGTCTTGATTAGGCTTGAGACGAAAAGTATATGCTTTCATGATCGCTCCTGACAAAATAAAATGCGCCTTCTGGCGCATTTTACACTAATCAGAGCCGCTTCCATAACAATCGTAAGCCACATGTCCGGGCGTTAGGATTCGTATTGGCCACGAATCGTCATTAACTTGATATCCATTCAAACGACTTTTTACAGTCTTCAAATCCATATCAGCCTTCCAGCTTGGGAACGAAAAGGAACGCCAATCTTGGTCGGTCGAATCGTTTGTTTTGGTTTGAAGCCTGCAAAACAATACCGCACCAACCGCATCGCGCGTCAAGCCCGGATAAGACGAAGATTGATATATATCAGTTAATACAGGAACCGAATCAGTGGAAAGCGAAACCAAATAAGGCACGTCCAGCCCTGCGCCCTGTACCGCGCGGTTTACATTTTGCCGAACAATAAACCCATCCACGTTGAGCAAACTAAGCGAAAGCGCAAATCCCAGCGAGGCCAACAAAGCGGATAATGCAAAAGCGCGTTCGCGGCGGAAAATCTCCAGCACAACTGTGACAATCAATAACAGACCGATCCAAATCAGAAAGACATGTGTGTACGTGCGTAAACGCGAAAAGCCATAGGCCGTCTCATACAGGACAAGACGCTGATACGCCGAAACCAACATTACCAACACGAGAGCGACCAATCCGATTCCCAGCCCCGAAAAAACACGGCGATGAACTTCATCTTCGCGGCGCGTGATCGTACTTAGTCCCAGCAATAGGAGCAAGCTAAAGAATGCCACTGCCACCAACTCACCGAAACCGCGGCGCGCGTATTCAGAATAGGTGAAACCGTCAATGTGAATGTTGGCATGCCCGCCAAAGAAATATTTGAATTGAATAAAGACAAAGGCGGCAAAGAGAACAATCACACTACCCAGCACAATGGCTGATTCAGTAAAGCCGAGGAATTGTGAAATCAACGGTTTCTCTTCACCGATCAACTTTTCATCCTTGCTTTTTGTAGCAGCATGAAGGAAAACACTGGCCAGCAAATAAGCGATAACCAAAATATAGATTAGCCGAAAGATATATTGAGGGAATCTTTCGAGAGAAAAGAGTTTCAGAATTGAATTCAATTGATTGCTAAAGATCACATCGGCGGAGGCCAACAATCCTCCGAAGATCAACACGATGGGAAGCGCGATCAGGATACCGCGCGCCACGGGCCACAAATTGACCTTGGGACGCGGCACCCCGCTTTCGATCCGTTCGTTGCGGACTTGGGCGGAAAACTCCCCGGCGCGTACAATCACGCTGCCGCCCAATTGAAGGAATTTATAGATGTAATCGACGACGCCATACTGCATCCAGCGGCCGCCGAGGAAAGTCACTGCGAGGATGCCCATCAGAAATAGGGTAAAGACGAAGCCAAGGAACGCCGTCATCGGTTCGGCGCGGATGAAGGTGATGGCCGCGAAAAACACGATGAACGGAACCAGCCATAAAGTCCCGCGCGCGGGGCGCTGTTTGTCCATCCATAAAATGAAGAAACCGCCTACTAAACATAGCAAGGCGAAAATTGCGAAATTAACCCCAATCGATTGTTTCCAAAATAGAAAATCGAACAGCCAGCCCAACACCAAGACTGTGATCCAGAGAAGGTTCGGATTCTTCTTCATTGCGCATCTCCTCAATTGATTTCCCGCAGGATAGCCGAATGCCGCGTGCAAAGTCTCTCAAAGACTATCAGGCTTTCGCCAAACCGTCCATTACAATTCCCTTAGAACGCCGGCCCGCCTATTGACATTCAAATTGAAATATGACATACTTTCACCACTTCGGGGGCCCACAATCATTTGCCATCCTATAGAAAGGAGGAGGTGATGTCCAACATGGATAGTAGTAACAAACCCTGCGCTGTGGCATCCCTCCTCAAGTAATTCTAGGAGAGCCACAGCGCCCACGAATGCCGTCCAAATGGACGGCATTCTGGTTTATTCATCCCCAAACGCGATGCCCAGACCGCGCGCTGCCATCACGCCCTCGCCATGCACATCCACTCTTTTTGGAGTAGCTAACGCATCCTCCAAAGGAAGATCGGTGATCTCGCCGGCGTGCAAAGCGACCATGCGGTCGAACCCGCCCGAAGCTGCCAGCCGGACTGCCGCGACTCCATAGCGAGTGGCCAGCCAACGGTCGAAGGCGGACGGCGTTCCGCCGCGCTGGACATGTCCGAGTACTGTGACGCGCGTTTCGATTCCCTGGCGATCCAAATATTCGCCCACGGCATGACCAATACCGCCCAACCTGGGGACATAAATCTCATCGCCGTGCCGCGAAAAAACCTGACCGCCATCCTGAAGTTTCGCGCCCTCCGATACTGCGATGATGCTGAACATGTTACCGCGCGCCTGGCGTTCATGAACTTTTGCCAGCACTGCTTCATACTTGAATGGAATCTCTGGAATCAGAATCACGTGCGCGCCGCCGGCAACGCCCGCTTGCAATGTGATGAAGCCGGCATCGCGTCCCATGAGTTCCACCACCATGGCGCGGTGATGCGCTTCCGCTGTCGTGTGGAGTCGGTCAATCGCTTCGGTAGCGATGTTGATGGCGGTATCAAAACCGAATGTGATCTCGGTGCCGGAAATATCGTTATCGATTGTCTTTGGTACGCCAACGACCGGCACGCCGCGCAGAAACAATTCATGCCCAAAATGTAATGTGCCATCCCCGCCCAACACAATCACAGCATCCAGCTTCTGTGCCATCATTGCATTGACCAGATCATCCACCACATTCACGGTGACTTCCACACCATCCCGTATCACTTTGCGGCCGAATGGATTGCCGCGGTTGGCAGTTCCCAAAATCGTACCGCCGCGCGGCAAAATACCGCTGACCTCATCCAAACCCAGCGGAATGATTCCGTCTTCCTCCAGGAAGCCATCGTATCCATCGCGTGCGCCTACCACTTCGCAACCATATTCGTATATGGCCGTTTTGACCACCGCCCGGATCACGGCATTAAGGCCTGGGGCATCTCCTCCGCCTGTTAAAACTGCAATGCGTTTCATTTTTATACGCTCTCCTTATTAATATAACGGGCTATGATACCGCAAATCCGGCGTTTTCTTGCCTTCACCTGTGAATGCACATATAATGTGCGAATGCAAAATCCCACTGGCCCGCTCCAAAATATTTTACGTTGGTTGGTTCCTATCGCCGCGATCATGGCAATAGCGGCCTGGTTTTATATTTCTCCCGAAGGCGCTCTCGGCAAACTGGATGCCATCGGCTACGCAGTTTGTCATCGCATCGATGAACGCTCATTCCATGTGGATGGTCAGGAGCTTCCGTTGTGTGCACGTTGTACCGGTGAATTCAACACCGCCGCGATGGCATTAATCTTTCAAGGATTTGTCAGTCGAAAGAAGAATCGTCTTCCCAAGCGCGGAATCCTGGCCATCCTGATCGCTTTCTTCCTGGCCTTCGCGATTGACGGATCGAACTCTTATCTTTATCTTCTGAAAGAGACAACGCCTGGTGTGTTGGCGCAAATACCAAATCTATATGTTCCAAACAACACACTGCGTTTGTTCACCGGTAGCGGCATGGGGTTGGCCGTGGCCGCAGTGTTATATCCGATTATGAATCAAACGCTCTGGCGCGAATCAGATCCGCGCCCCGCGCTGGGCTGGAAGACCTTTGGCATTCTGGTAGCGCTCACACTCGCGGTTGACTTTGCGATTCTTCCGGAAAGCCCGATCGTGCTCTATCCGATTGCGTATCTCAGCGTTTTTGGTGTATTGGCATTGCTCATCATTGTGTTTGGAATTTTGTGGATCGTGTTGATGCGACAGGAAAACGCGTTCGATCATCTTCGTCAGTTATGGCTCTCCGCCGCGGCCGGCCTGACCTTGACTCTGCTGCTCGTCGTCAGCATTGACCTCGTCCGCTACTCGCTCACCGGCACGTGGAGCGGTTTTCCCGGTTTGCACGGCTAGGAGGTAAACATGCAATTACTGCTCGGAATCTTTTCTGCCTTTGGACTCTCTGCCAGCGCGGGCTTGAATGCTTATATTCCATTGTTGGTGATCGGCGTGTTGGCGCATTATACAAATCTCATCACACTGCAATCACCGTGGGATACACTTTCCAACCCTTGGATTCTAATCCTGCTTGGGATTCTGCTCATTATCGAAATGTTGGCAGATAAAGTCCCGGCGGTGAATCACATCAATGACTTGATTCAGACTTTCGTCCGGCCTGTGGCGGGAGCGATCGCGTTCGCAGCCAGCGCGAAAATCATCACAGGAGTCAATCCTGTGTTGGCGTTGGCGTGCGGCCTGTTGGTCGCCGGGACCGTTCACATCGCGAAAGCCGCGGCATTGCGTCCGGCAGTCACTGCTACAACAGCTGGAATTGGCAATGTACCCGTCAGTGTAGCCGAAGATTTAACCTCAACTATCGTCTCCATTCTTGCTGTTGTGATTCCGGTTCTGGTCGGCACGTTGATGATTGTTCTGGTTGCCCTTTTGATCTGGTGGCTGTGGCAGCGATCCGATCACAGGCAAACAGCTTGAATCAAAGGTGTAGTACTCTAGGGCATTTGACGAGGCACACCCAGGGAGTATAATAAATCATCTTTCTAAACTGAAATAATAGAGGAGAGAAATTATGAATGACGCGATGGGCACCCCCCCTACCCCTGCTCCTGAAGAGCAGCCCAAGAAGAGCAATCAGGGCTTGATCATTGCTATTGTTGTTATTGTTGTACTTTGTTGCTGCTGTCTCGCGGCCGCTGGCGGTTGGTATGCCTGGAATAACGGCGACCAATGGATGCGGAATTTTGGCAGCTTCGTTTCCCTTCTCGCCTAACATCAAAACCGTATACATGAAACGACCTCCGTTAAAATGGAGGTCGTTTTGATTCAA
>DATKNJ010000213.1:0-7921 GCA_035541395.1 Anaerolineales bacterium | reverse complement strand
CTCGCCGTCTTCGCCGAGGATGATGCCCTGGTTGCGCAGTTGCAGCATGGGTTCGTTGCCTTCCACGATACCCGCGTCGCGCAGCGCTTTATGGAAGAAGCGCGTGTACAGCAAGTGCATGGTAGCATGTTCGATGCCGCCGGTGTAGGTGTCCACCGGCATCCAGTAGTTGTATTCGGCTTCGTCGAACGGACCTTTCTCGTAATGTGGACTCAGATAACGCAGGTGGTACCACGATGAGCACATGAAGGTGTCCATCGTGTCAGTCTCACGGATGGCCGGTTCGCCGCACACGGGGCAAGTGGTATTCTTCCAGGTCGGATGCAGTTTCAACGGTGACTCGCCCGTTGGCTTCCATTCCACATCGTCCGGCAATAGCACCGGCAGTTGATCATCAGGCACGGGATTCCATCCGTGCTTCTCGCAATAGATCATCGGAATCGGCGCGCCCCAATATCGCTGGCGCGAAATCAACCAATCGCGATAACGATAGTTTACGGCGCGTTTGCCAATGCCTTTTTGTTCCAGCCATTCGATCACCGCTTTGATGGCCGGGTTCTTCATGCCTTTATCATTCGTGGCGCGCGTGCCATTGAACGAACCGCTGTTGATCATCACGCCATCATGCGGATATGCGACTTCCATTGTGTCGCCGTTCAGCCCGACGCCTTCAGGTTGAATGACTGGAATGATCGGCAGTTGATATTTGCGCGCGAAGGCGAAGTCGCGTTCATCATGCGCGGGTACAGCCATGATCGCGCCGGTGCCGTAACTCATCAGCACATAATCCGCGATCCAGATCGGGATGCGTTCATCGTTGACCGGATTGATGGCATAACCGCCGGTGAACACACCGGTCTTTTCCTTATCCACGGCCTCGCGGTCAATATCGGACTTGCGGGCTGCTTCCGCTTTATAGGCTTCGACTTCCGCTCGATGTTCATCCGTGGTGAGCTTGTCCACCAACGGATGTTCCGGTGAAAAGACCATGAAGGTCGCACCCCACAGCGTATCGGGACGCGTGGTGAAGATTTCGATGTCATCGCCTGCCACGGTTTTGAAGATGACCGACGCGCCTTCACTGCGACCGATCCAATTCGTCTGCAGAGTCTTGACGCGTTCCGGCCAATCGATCTCATCGAAGTTCAACAACTCATCCGCATATTTCGTAGCGCGGAAGAACCACTGCTCCAAGTTCTTTTTGACGACAGGCGTTCCACAACGATCACACACGCGGTTCTCGCCCACCACTTGTTCGCGCGCCAGCGTGGTATTGTCCTTTGGGCACCAATCCACCGCGGACATTTTGCGGTAGGCCAAGCCTTGCTTATACAGTTGAATGAAAAACCATTCAGTCCATTTGTAATATTCCGGGTCGGCCGAGATGGCTTCACGTTCCCAATCGAACATGGCGCCCATGCTTTTCAATTGTCGGCGCATGTTTTCGATGTTCTTATACGTCCAGGTCTTTGGATGGATGCCGCGCTTGATGGCCGCGTTCTCAGCGGGCAGGCCGAAGGCATCGAAGCCGATAGGGAACAAGACGTTGAATCCGTTCATGCGTTTGAAGCGCGCCCGCGCGTCGGATGGCGCCATCGGATACCAATGGCCGAAGTGTAGGTCGCCCGATGTATATGGCAGCATGGTCAGCGCGTAATGTTTATGCCTGCCGGGGTCCATTACCGCGCGATACAGCTTATCTTCTTCCCATTTCTTTTGCCATTTGGCCTCGATGGACAATGGACTATAAGACTTGTCCACCGCCTTGGGTACGGGGGCAGCTTTCGGCGCGGCCTTCTTGACAGTGGCTTGCTTGCGCGTTTGAGTCTTCTGTGCGGCGACGGATTTCTTCGCGACTTTAGCGGTCGCTTTTTTCGTGGTAACCTTCTTTACCGCTTTGGAAGATTTTCGAGCCACCGACTTTTTCGATACTGCCTTCTTTGCAGCGACAATTTTTTTAACCTTAGTTGGCTTCACAGCCTTCTTCGGAGTTTTCCTTGTGGCAACTTTTTTGGTTGCTTTTTTCTTTTTGGTTACAGCCATTTTTGCCTCATTAGATGATTTGCATTTCTTTTTACGAATCGAGTTACAAATTATTCGCTGAAGTTAAGGAGGCGCGCAAGAAGAAGAGGAATTCCCTTACAGAAAATAATGCGAATCGGATCGTTCATTTGTGCCTCCTTTCCAATTTTGACCATAGACCGTACGGTCTATGGTCAACTGTCCATCGTCCATAAAACAAAAATCCCTTCATCCAACTCAGGGACGAAGAGATTCTCCGCGGTACCACCCAGCTTACGTTCCACGTGCG
Source organism: Anaerolineales bacterium (assembly GCA_035541395.1). Taxonomy (GTDB): domain Bacteria; phylum Chloroflexota; class Anaerolineae; order Anaerolineales; family Villigracilaceae; genus JACPVF01. Next base: position 5,610 of record DATKNJ010000213.1, on the reverse strand, counting down.
AACGTCACTTTAGCCGCGCTAACGGGCTGCTCCGTCGCTGACTACTTGATTCACCAGCGAAGTCCTCTTGCGAGAGACAGGCGAGTTCAGTCTTATCATCCCCTTTAGGGGAAATGCGCTCCCGTTTGCACATGGAAGGGCTTTCACCTTGCTTTCCCTTCTCGCTGATAGGATGACTTACTACTCCTGCCATAGCCTTTGAATAATTTTCGTTATTATAGCACAAGAGCGACTCGCTTCACGAATCGCTCTTGCAGGTGGACCCAGGGGGATTCGAACCCCCGACCTTCTCAATGCCATTGAGACGCGCTCCCAACTGCGCTATGGGCCCGGTTGTCGGTTATCAGTTGTAAATGATCAGTAGACAATCACTGAGCAGGTGGACCTGAGGGGATTCGAACCCCTGACCTCCTCAGTGCGATTGAGGCGCGCTCCCAACTGCGCTACAGGCCCGATTAATGGGCGAAAGACATTCTACCTGAGGCAAAGGACGGTGTCAAGCATGGTAATCCATTCTGAGAAAAATGTGAGACTGTTCATGAAGGGCTTTACGGCAAGCTCTAAATTGCATACAATATTGACTTGGTTGTTCCAAAAGATTGTGAGGTTAAATTATGTACATTGATCCCAACACCGGCGGAATCCTGTTTCAGGCTCTGGCCGCCATTCTCGCTGTAGGCTCAGGATTATTGTTGGTCTTCTCCGGAAAGATTCGTGAGTCGTTTGCCCGTCTGCGCCGTCGCATGCGCAAGGATAAAGATGAGGAATCCGAGTAAATGCGTACGGTCATTGTGGGGTTTGACTCCTTCGACCCAGGTACATTCGAACGCCTTCTCGAAGCGGGGAAGCTTAATCATCTAGCTAAATTTGCAAATGCGGGGGGATATTCTCCTCTCGAGGTTTGTTCGCCACCTCAAACTGAAGTTTCCTGGACGTGCATTGCCACGGGTGTGGATCCCGGCTCGCACGGAATTTTTGATTTCGTTCATCGCGATCCGGCTACATATATCCCTTACGTATCATTGTTGCCCACGCGTCAGACCGCGGTGGGCGAACAGTTCCTGCCCCCATATACAACCAAGACGTTTTTTCACGAAGCTGTAGATATGGGATATCCGGCCACAGTGATGTGGTGGCCTGCTCTTTTTCCAGCGCGGCCAGAGATGTCAGTCGGTACGATTCCCGGATTGGGCACGCCCGATATTCGCGGTCAGCTTGGCGTGGGAACGTATCTCACCACAGAGCCATGCGAAAAGAAAAAAGTCAAAGTGATCAAATTGGAGTCGGCCGGCAAGGGAAAATTTAACGGTGTCCTCGAAGGGCCGCAGACCAAGACGAAAGACGGAATCAGGCCTGTAGTCCAGCCAGTGAACGTGGATATCCTCGATGAGAGTTCAGTCCGTTTAACGATCGGCAAACAAAGGATGGATTTGAAGCTCGGACAGTGGAGTCCGATCTTTGAAGTGCAATTCCCCGGCGGTTTTGCGTATACGGTCCACACGATCACGCAAGTGATCCTGACCGAAGTCAAAGACCGCGTGAGTTTATATTTCCTGCCATTGCAGATTCATCCGCTGCACTCGCCGTGGCATTATGCGACGCCCTCGTCGTTGGTGAAGGATGCCTGGAATAATGCCGGGCCATTCCTGACTTTAGGTTGGCCGCAGGATACGAACGCGTTGGAAGATGGCTGCATCAGCGACCAACAGTTTTTGGATTTGTGTGATTCGATTTTTGAATCGCGTAAGAGAATTTATTTCCGCCGCCTGAATGATTTCAAAGAAGGTGTGCTGGCGGGAATCTTTGACTGTTTGGATCGCGTGCAGCATATGTTTTTACGAGATCGCATCGATTTGGTGGAAGAATGGTATGCGAAACTGGATGGCTTTGTCGGCGAAGTGCAGAGTCGCATTGACTCGCTTGGCCTCGAAAAGTATCGCTTCCTGATTTTGTCGGATCACGGCTTCAAAACATTTGAACATAAAGTCAATCTCAATTATTGGTTGGTCAAGAACGGTTACATGACGATGGCCGATTCGTCTGGTGGCGACTTGAGTAAAGTGGATTGGTCGAAGACGCGCGCTTATGCGTTGGGCTTGAACAGTCTCTACTTAAATGTCGCGGGGCGCGAAGGTCAGGGGGTTGTGCAAGCAGCCGAACTCGAAAGTTTGCTGGAAGAGATTCGAACGAAATTGTTGGATTGGAAGACCGAAAGCGGCGAGACGATTATCAGCCGCGTGTTGCCCAAGCATGAAGCATTCAATGGCCCATATTCTCGCCTCGGTCCGGATCTGGTGATCGGGTACGCCCCGAAATACCGTGCCTCATCTGAGACCGGTCTCGGTAAAATCGGCGACACTTCAATGGAAGATAATCACGATCACTGGGGCGGCGATCATTGCATTGACTCGAAAGCTGTTCCGGGCGTCCTGTTTGCGAATCGGGATATCGTCAATATGCCCGGTGTGTCGTTCCGCGACATCCCGTTTCTAGCGCTGGGAAAACACCTCGACCAGTCTTACATCAAACCTCCATCTCAAATGGGTTCACAAGGGCAAAAGGATTTGGAAGAAAGGCTCAAAGGGCTTGGATATCTCTAAGCGGTTTCCCACGTGGAAAGAGATCACGCCGGTTTATGCGGTGATCGTTTTAATGGTGTACGGATGGACGCTTAGCTGGTTCAACTATACACTGCCGGGTTGGATGTATTTCCTTAATGTCAACACGATTGTGGGGGTTTTTGCTTATTCGATGTTTACCAATTTTCTGGAAAGCCTGGTCGTGGTGCTGGGCGTTGTTCTACTTGGCGTGATCCTCCCGCGGAAATGGTTTGCCGATGCGTTTGTGGCACGCGGAAGCGCATTGACCATTTTTTTACTGGCGCTCATGATGTACATTGCCAATCAGTTCAACACAAAAGAATATTATCCCGGCGCTCTCCTTCATTGGAGTGTGGCGATTCTGGCAGCCATATTGATCGTTGTTTACTTCCTGGGGCGCGTGAATTTTATACGTAAACTCATCGAATTGTTTGCTGATCGCGCGATTATCTTCTTATATATTTCGATCCCGGTGAGTTTGGCTTCCATTGTCATTGTTTTGATCCGTAACTTCTTTTAGGTAGCTATGTCAAAAGTTTCCCGACGTGATTTCTTAAAGTTGGCCGGGCTGACGTCCGGCGCGCTGGCGATGTCTCAACTCTCGCCAGAGTCTCTTCGTCGTTCATCCAATAGCCTGCCCAATATCGTGATCGTCTTGTTCGATGCGATGACCGCTAGAGACCTGTCGTTGTATGGATTTAAACGACATACTACTCCCAACTTTGAGAAGTTCGCGCAAAAGGCAATCGTCTATAACGCGCATCACTCGGGCGGAAACTTCACCACGCCCGGCACGGCCACGTTACTCACCGGTACATATCCATGGACTCATCGCGCGTTTGATATTGCGGGAGTTGTGGAACAGGATCGCGTTAAACATAATATTTTTACTGCGTTGGGTAATCAGTATCATCGCCTCGCGTTTTCGCAAAATTTGTTGCCCAACTATTTCTTCGGTCAGTTTCACAGGGATATTGATACGATCCTTCCCGCCAGTTCATTTAGTGCGATCGAACAGGTGCACGGGGAATGGTTCAAAAATGATCTCGATGGAGCTTACCGGTCCTACGATAATTTTATGTTTCAGGATGGCGTTCCACCGGCCTCGCTGGTATTCGGTCTGGCCGACCGAATCCTGCTTCGCCGACGCGAAGCCAGTGCTCATTATGCCGATTATCCGCGCGGTCTGCCGCGCGCTGGCGATCATCCGATTTTCTTCCAACTCAAAGATGTATTCAATGGCTTGATGGCAACGTTGGATGAATTGAAGTCTGTAAACCCATACTGTGCTTACTTACACGTTTGGCCTCCGCACGCTCCGTATAAGGCGACGCGCGAATTCGATAGCAAGTTCCAGGATAACTATCATCCTATCAATAAGCCTGATAATCGGCTGGGTGATCACACTCCGAATTCCAGTCTCAACAGCCGCCGCCAAAATTACGATGAATTCATTGCCAATGCGGATAATGAATTTGGGCGTTTGATGAAATATATGGAGTCCAATGGAGTCTTGGATAACAGTTATGTCTTCGTTGTAGCTGATCACGGTGAAAGTTTTGAGCGCGGTGTGGAAGGTCATGTAACCAAACTCCTTTATGAGCCGTTGATCCACATCCCGCTAATTGTCTCTGTGCCGGGTCAGCAAACGAGACAGGACATTTATACTTCCACCAGCAACGCGGACATATTGCCAACTCTTATGCATTTGTCAGGGCAGTCGATTCCCGATTGGACAGAAGGAACAGTTCTGCCGGGATTGGGCGGCGTTGTGGATCCATCGCGCAGTATCTTTTCGATGGAAGCCAAGACCAACTCTGCTTATGCACCATTGACCAAAGCCACTTTGACCATGCGCAAAGGTGACTATAAGTTGATCTACTATACGGGTTTTGAACCGCAAGACTCTTTCGAGCTGTACAATTTGGCCGAGGATTATGAAGAGTTGAATGACCTTTATCCAAAAGGACCTTCGATTGCCAAAGCACTCAAAGATGAATTGCTCCAAAAGTTAGATTCGGTCAATGCGCCGTATCGCCGTAAAGCCTGATATGCTCAAGAGTCTTTTTCCCCGAAAACAACCTGAAGTCGCAAAGTCCAAGGACGTTGTGATCGTCTCCGGCTTGCCGCGCTCTGGCACCTCCATGATGATGAAGATGCTGGAAGAGGGCGGTTTGGAAATTGTCACTGATGCGATCCGTAGCGCGGATGATGACAACCCGAACGGTTATTATGAGTTCGAGCCGGTCAAACAATTGTCCGCAGGTCAGGCAGATTGGCTCAAGGGCTCGCAAGGCAAAGTGGTAAAAGTGATCTCGGCTTTGCTGGAGTATTTGCCGTCAAATTATCACTACAAAGTGATTTTCATGGAACGGGCGATTCAGGAAGTGCTGGCTTCACAGAAGAAAATGCTTGTCAACCGCAATGAAGATTCCAAAACCAGTGATGCGGAAATGCAAGCGCAATTCCAAAAGCATGTGGCCGCAGCCAAATACTGGCTGGCGCGCCAACCGAATATCGAAGTTTTGTATGTGGATTACAACAAGATGCTGGCCTCGCCCGACCAGTTCTGCGAGACGGTTGCCGATTTCCTGGGCATGGATATAAATGTGGAGAAAATGCGCGCTGTGCCCAATGAGCGTCTCTACCGGAACCGGGCAGCGCATCCATAGCGGGAGCAGGCCGAACGTCTAGGAAGATGCGTAAGGGATCGGCCTTGACTTTCATCTAATTCAGCGTATAATTCTCCTGTTGGATGAAATAACAATCGAGCGAAATACCGCAAGCGCTTGGGAGAATGCTCTCGAAGCGCTTGCCTTTGTTTGTCTCTCGTATATGCTAACTACACGCTATGCAAAGTCGCTCGGAATGAATCTTATTTTTGGTGTTTAGGAGAGGATCCAGTGGAAACAAAGGGACTGACCGCACTCCGTATCAGCTTGGCTTCGCCAGAGACCATTTTGTCGTGGTCGTATGGCGAAGTACTTAAACCCGAGACGATCAACTATCG
>DATKNJ010000212.1:0-16014 GCA_035541395.1 Anaerolineales bacterium | reverse complement strand
GGCTTCCGCAGACCGCATCTTCGAAATTCTGGATGCCAAGTCTGACATCGTGGACAAGCCCGATGCGATCGAACTGCCAGCTGTCAAAGGCGAGGTCAAGTTCGAGAATGTGACCTTCCGTTATTTTCACGGCGGCGAGCCGGTGTTGAGCGATGTCACCTTCGAAGCCAAACCCGGCGAACGGATCGCGTTGCTCGGTGCGACCGGCTCCGGCAAAAGCACCATCATCAATTTATTGCCGCGCTTCTATGATCCAACCGAAGGAAAGATCACGGTTGATGGTCACGACTTACGCGACATCAAGGTCGAATCGCTGCGCAAGCAGATCGGCATCGTACTACAGGAGACGACACTGTTTAGTGGAACGATCCGCGAGAACATTGCATTCGGACGTCCTGATGCCAGCGACGATGAAGTCATCGCGGCAGCCAGAGCGGCTCAAGCCCACGACTTCATCATGTCCTTCCCCGACGGCTACGACACACACGTCGGCGAGCGCGGCACTACGCTCAGCGGCGGACAAAAGCAACGTGTGGCCATCGCGCGTGCGCTTCTGCTCAACCCGCGCATCCTGATCCTCGACGACTCGACTTCCAGCGTGGACCTCGCGACGGAAGCGTTGATCCAGGCCGCGCTCGATAAGCTGATGGAGAATCGCACATCCTTCGTCATTGCCCAGCGCATCAGCACGGTGATGAACGCGGATAAAATCCTTGTGCTCGATAAAGGCAAAGTGGTCGCCCAGGGCAAGCACGCAGACTTAATGGAAAACGAACCGATTTATGCAGAAATTTACAACTCACAAATACTGGCGTATGAACAGGAACATGGTCATCCGCAGGAGGAGAAATAACCTATGATGGGTGGACCCGGCCGTTTCGGCAACATACTCAATCAGGATACGCTCAAGCCGCGCAAGTTGAGCGATACCCTGCTTCGTTTACTCGGTTACTTTGGCCGTTTCGGATTTGCGGCATTCCTTGCCATCCTATTCGTGGTGATCGCAACATGGACGCAAGTCACCACACCGGATTTAATCGGTCAGGCAACCGACTGTTTTCTCGTCCCGCTTGGCGCGAGCAACAGCAGTTTCGGATCGTTCTTTTCCACGGCGAACGCGCAAGTCCAGCAATCGGAGTCTGCCTGCTGGCTGATCTCTGACCCGGCCAAGCTCAGTGGCACACAATGGATCCTCGCCAGTGCCATGCGGCTCGGCAACTTCGTCCCCGCGGCTCTGACTTCCATGACGAACGCCGACCGCGTCGCCGGTCTGACGCATCTGATCTTGATTATCATTGCGCTCTTCGTGATTGGCTCCGCATTTACCGGCATGACTTTCTTTACAATGTCATGGTCAGGCCAGCATGTATTGCGCGCCCTGCGCGTGGATGTGTTCGAACGCCTGCACCAGCTTTCGCTCAGCTTTTATTCGGTGAACGAAGCCGGCGATTTGATGAGCCGCATTACAAACGATACGAGCGCCATCGAGCAGGCCATTTCATTCGCGTTGGTCAATGTGTTCAGCGGCATCCTGCTTTTGATCTGGGTCGCGTACAGTATGTTCACCAGCAATGCGCCGTTCGCCTTGCTCTCGCTGGCTGTCTCGCCGATCATGTTTCTGGCAACACTTTATTTTTCCAATCAAGCACGCAAGGCGTTCCGCAAGACGCGTACTGAGATCGGCAACGTCAACGCGGAATTGCAGGAAAGCATCGCCGCGGTTCGTGAAGTGCAAGCTTTCAACCGCGCAGACGAGAACATCGAACAATTCAAAACAATCAACGCCGCCAACCGCGATGCAAACATCCGCGCGGTATCCTTTACCGCCGCGCTCTCACCAACGCTCGAAGCGCTTGGCTATATCGCGATGGCAATCGTCACCGGCGTGGGCGGTTGGTTCCTATTAAAGAATCAGAGCCTGCTCGGCACAACCGTGACCTTCGGTTTGATTGTCACCTTCCTCGCCTACGTCCAACGCTTCAACCAACCCATTCAACAGATCGCAGTCTTGTGGACGAACATCCAGAACGCGATCGCTGGCGCAGAACGAATCTTCGGCCTGCTCGATGAAGTGCCCGCGGTTCAAAACAAACCCGGTGCAAAAGCCATGACTGAGATCAAAGGCAAGGTGGAATTCGATCACGTCTCGCACGCGTACGAAGACGGCGTGCCAGTTCTCAAAGATGTTTCATTCACCGCCGAGCCCGGACAAACCATCGCAATCGTCGGACCGACCGGCGCGGGCAAGACCACCATCATCAACCTCCTGCCGCGCTTTTACGATGTCACCAGCGGCGCGGTCCGCATCGATGATGTGGATGTCCGCGACGTGACCACCGATTCAATCCGCAGACAAGTCGGCATTGTGCTGCAAGATACATTCCTGTTTAGCAACACTGTGATGGAAAACGTTCGCTTTGGCAAACCGGATGCGACAGACGATGAGGTGATGGCCGCTATCAAACTGGCGCGCGCCGACCAATTCATCGAACGACTGCCACAAAAGTATCAGACGATTTTAGGCGAACGCGGCTCCGGTCTTTCTCAGGGACAGCGGCAACTGCTTTCGATCGCGCGTGCCGCGCTGGCAGATCCACGCATCCTCATTTTGGACGAGGCAACTTCCTCGGTCGACACACGAACCGAACGTCTCATCCAGAACGCCTTCGACATTCTGCTCAAAGGACGCACGTCCATCGTCATTGCGCACCGCTTGTCCACCATCGTCAATGCCGATATGATCCTCGTGCTCGATCACGGCGAGATCATCGAGCGCGGCAAGCATAAAGAATTAATGGACAAGCAAGGCTTTTACTATAACTTGTATATGAGTCAGTTTAAGAAGCAGGAAGAGATCGAAGCAGCAGTCTCTGCAGACTAGACAAAAATCTCTTATTCAAAAACAACTCTCGTCGATATGGCGAGAGCTGTTTTTATAACCAAATGTAATTTAGTGATCAGGAGGAACTTCTTCTTTGGCGATAACCTTCCCCTCCATTTTCTCAGAGTGATGCGGCAATACTTTCAGCCTTCGCAGAAGCGGCATCATCGTCAATCCTTGCACGAAAATGGAAAACGCCACGACTCCGAACGTCACAGTGATGATCTGATCCCGATTGGGGATGCTGTGTGGCAAGCCCAGTGAAAGCGCCAAAGCCAACGCTCCGCGCAGCCCACCCCAAAATAAAATGTGCTGATGCTTTGTTTTGATCTTAAGCTTGCTTTTTCCAAATAACAAGCTCAATGGATAGATTGCGGCCGCACGGCCAAGAACGACTACCAGAATCGCAATACAGATCGGCCAGAGCGCCCCAATCAATTGTTCGCTTGCTTCGCGCACACCGATCAGGAAAAAGATCAGGGAGTTGGAAATGAATGCCGCGAACTCCCAGAAATCCATCAGAGAAGCGCGGCCTTTATCGGAAAAGGAAAAGGGGAGGCCAAAGTTACCGATCAGAATCCCAACAGTCAGCGTAGAAAGAACGCCGGAAACGCCAAAATGTTCGGCCAGCAAAAACGATCCATACGCGGCCACTGCACTGAGCGAAAGCTCGATCAAATGATCACTGGTACGATGCGTGAGGCGGATGATCAACCCCGCGACCAATGCGCCACACAACAATCCGCCGAGCACAGTCCATAAGGTCATGCCCAGCATTTGCATGAAATCAAGCTGATTACCATTGACTAAAATTAGAATGATCGCAAAGCCGACCGCGGCGCTCGCGTCGTTGAATAGACTCTCTGCCTCCATTAATAGACGCAAGCGCCCATGTACGCCCGCTTCCTTAAAGGTGGCAATGACTGAAACAGGATCAGTGGCCGCGATCAAAATTCCAAACAAGGCTGCGCTGCCCAAAGCCCAGCCCGCAAAAGTCATCATGCCAAACATGGTGAGAGCTGCAGAAAGCAGAACGCCAAAAATCGCAAATACCAAAATAACCGGCAAATTGAGAAGCAACTCGCGCCAGCGAATGTAAAGTGTGGCTTCAAAGATCAACGGTGGCAGGAGGATCGTGAAGATCAATTCCTTTGTGAGTTCCACTTTTGGAGCAAATGGAACCAAAGCAAAGACGATTCCCGCCGCGACCAACCCAACCGTATATGGGATGCGCGCCTGGCGCGCAACCATCGCGACCAGAGCCGAGATCAAAAGCATAATGGAAATGGTTTCGATGCTTAGTTCCATACAAAAAGTTTACCAGAGAAATTTAATGAGTTTCCATCCCACAAGTTAAAAAACGCAGAGAACACTTTTGTGTTCTCTGCAAAATTTTTTACGCTTGCTTTTCAAACTGACTACGACTCAATGCGCGGCAATGTACGGCATCTCCGAGCGTTCCAGCTTCTCGACTGGTAACACATCCACCAGTTCATATTTGCGTGAACCAACGCCGAGCTTTTCGGCGTACTCCAAGACCGCATACGGATCCTTGAGCGGGCCGTGCATCCAACTAAAAGGATGACCTGTGCGCGTATGGACTTCCATCGAAATGGGCAGGTCCTCCTCGATCAATCGCAAGGACGCGGTGAGATCGAGCACAGCCTGATCGATCGCGACAATATCGTCGGAGCCAAAGATACCGACATCGGGAAGAATCTGCATGGATGTGAATCCGAAGCAATCGCAGACCGGAGTCATGTGTGTGGCCAAACTGAGATTGACGATCTTCTCTTTGGCAAACGTTGAAAGGACAATATCCACCGCGTGCGCCATCGCTTCCTGGAAAGTGAGGAAGTTGACCGCGTCGATCTTCAGACTTCCGGCTGGTGCCACTTTCAGACAGCGCCCACACTGATTGCATTGTTCCATGTGCAGATGAAGATGACCGGGATTTTCCTTGTCTTCAACCACCGCGGAAAATGGACAGGTGGCGATGATCGCTTGAAGAGCAGAAGGATCTTTGCATTTTTCAGGGAACCAATATGGGTCGAAGTGCATGGAGTCATGCATCGCGCCGCGCGTCTCTCCGGCCAAACATCCCAAAGCGATATTCTTCATGGCCGCGCCGAAACTGCAAGTGGGATGTCCTTTGACATGCGAGAAATTAATCAGGAAACTTGAGTCCTCGATCAATCCCGCCACCAGCCAGCGCTTGATATTTTTATATGTCCGTTCGTGAGCGTAGAAATATTTTTCATCCGGGCCTGCGGCCGGATAAACTGGGCAGCCAATCACTTCGTTAGAGTAGCCGCGCATCTCCGCGCCCGCCGCGTCCCAATTGACATCCACCACAATGGGCTTGCCGCCGCCATCTTTGATAGCCTGTACCACACGACGCACGAAAACCGGATGAACGGTGGAATAGGACATATTATTTCCGGTGTGCATCTTGATCACCACCGTCTCGCCTTTCACGCGTTCGCGCAGGTGAAGCTGGTCAAGGATCAAATCGAGTTTAGCGGGGAGAGTCTCACTAGCCTCCAGACGCGCCTGATGAGCGGAACCAAAATAAACTTTGCTGGGCATCGGTCAAATCCTTTCAAGACAATATTGTTTTCATTATAGAGTCATCCACGCGCGTTCTCCAGCGCTGCATGATAGTTGCAGATATTTTCGTGACATACGTCATGCCCATAAAGCATGTTGTAGTGAAATGGCAGATGTGGTTAAATTGAAATCACGGAGGCCCCGTGTCCAATTTACCAGCTTATCCCGAGTTCCTTAAGAAATATCCGTCCTACGAAACCACCCTTCGCATCGACGCCCTGCGAGCTACAGAGTACAGTCGCCTCGACCGCGGCGAACATATTTATCTCGATTACACCGGTGGCGGCATCTATGCTGAGTCGCAACTGCGCCAGCATCAAAAACTTTTAGCCGAAAACGTCTTCGGCAATCCGCATTCCACCAATCCCACATCACAGGCTGCCACCAAACTCGTTGAACATGCGCGCGAATATGTGTTGGATTTCTTCCACGCCGACCCGGATGAATATCTGGCCATCTTCACGGCCAACGCCAGCGGCGCGTTGAAACTGGTCGGCGAATCGTATCCGTTTCCGAATGGTCGCTATCTTTTGACCTTCGACAACCACAACTCAGTTAACGGGATTCGCGAGTTCGCGCACGCCCGCGGCGCGGAGGTGACTTACATTCCGGTTGCGCTTCCCGATATGCGGCTCGACGAATCCACCCTCGACTTGGAACTGTCGCGGCCTTCGAAGAACGGACACAACCTGTTCGCGTTCCCCGCGCAATCCAACTTCTCGTCCGTTAAACATCCGCTTGAATGGATCGAAAAAGCTCACGCCCTCGGCTGGGATGTACTGCTTGATGTAGCCGCCTTCGTACCGACCAATCCGTTGGATTTGAGCAAGGTCAAACCCGATTTTGCGCCGATCTCCTTTTATAAAATGTTCGGTTATCCGACCGGCCTCGGCGCATTGATCGCGCGCAAAGAAGCACTGGCGAAGTTACATCGTCCGTGGTTCGCGGGCGGGACCATTACGGTTGCTTCAGTACAAGGTGATAAATATTATTTAGCTGATGGCGCGCCCGCCTTTGAAGATGGCACGCTCGATTATCTAAATATTCCTGCCATCGAGATCGGACTCAAACACATCGAGTCGATTGGTTACGATGTCATTCAAGAGCGCGTGCATTGTCTAACCGGCTGGTTGCTGGAGAATTTAACGCAGATGAAGCACAGCACTGGCGAGCCATTGGTACGCGTCTACGGGCCGACCACAAATGAAGATCGCGGCGGCGCGGTGACGGTCAACTTCTTCGATAAGGATGGTCATCCACTCGATCATCGCTTTGTAGAGAACGAAGCCAACAAAGTGAATATCTCCCTGCGCACCGGATGCTTCTGTAATCCCGGCGCGGGCGAGGTCGCATTGGGCATCTCGCGCATGGAACTGGCCGCCTGCTTCACGCAACCCGCGCATCAGCAACGCCTCTCGATTGATGATTTCCGCGTGTGTATTGATGGCAAGTCCTCCGGCGCAGTGAGAATCTCCATAGGCATGGTTACGAATTTCAATGATGTGCAGGCATTCTTGGAATTCGCAAGAGGTTTACTCTCCTAGTATCATGCTGAGGAGACATAGGCGACGAAGCATTTCATCCGTTACTATTGAAACTCTTCCACTTTGCTCTGAGTGATACTCTGCTATGCCATGTCGAATGCAGCGAAGCATTTCATTTGCCATTGCTGAGATTCTTCGCCCAGAGTACATAACTTGAATTTACACATAACTTAAGAATTAATTTATCAAGAGGTTGGATATGAGAATGGCCCATCGCTTTCAAACATCTGATATTGAGATCATCCCATGAACTTATTCCGCGCTCTTCATTACCGTCCGTTTGCGTTGTTATGGACCGGACAAACCATTTCCCGGGTTGGCGATGGGCTGTACCGCATCGCGTTGGCCTGGTGGGTGCTGGAGAAAACCGGCTCGGCCACCGCCATGGGAACCGTGTTGATCTTTACATCGGTGCCCATGCTTTTGTTTTTACTGGTCGGCGGCGTGGTGGTGGATCGTCTGCCGAGAGCACGCGTGATGTTGGTCTCTGATTTTGCACTGGGCATAATTGTAGCCGTCGTATCTGTATTGGCGTATACCAACCTGCTTGAGATCTGGCATATCTATGTAGCAGGAATCGTCTTTGGGCTGGCGGAGGCGTTCTTTCGTCCAGCTTACACTGCGATCGTCCCGGATGTGACTCCGCGCGAAGCCTTGACCAGCGCGAATTCACTGACCGCTCTCAGCCAAGAAGTGGCCGGGATCGGCGGACCAGCGATCGGGGCGGCCATTGTCGCGGCTGGTGGAACCTCTCTGGCTTTCGCGTTGGACGCGGTCTCTTTCCTCATTTCTGTAGGATGCTTGATCGGCATTTCCGCATTGATACCTGCTGATGATGGGCCGCGCGAATCGACCAGTGTGGTGCGTGATGTGCGGGAAGGGATTGGGGTTGTGCGCGCGTCGCCCTGGCTGTGGATCACGATCACGATGGCTGCCTTCGCGAATATCACATTGGCCGGACCATTCAGCGTTACGACGCCGTTCCTGATCAAAGAACATTTACACGCCGATGTCGGCTCGCTGGGTTTGGTGTATTCGGTCTTTTCTTTTGGATCGGTCGCGGCAGCCGTTTGGCTGGGATCGCGCCTGCATGTGCGCAAGCGCGGATTGCTTACATATAGCGTCTGGCTGTTGAGTTCCATGGCCCTGGCCGTGATTGGAGTCATGCCTTCTGTGCTCGGCGTTGCGATTGCTGCATTCATTTGTGGAGTCGGGCTTTCGATTGGAAACTTGATCTGGATTAATACCTTACAAGAAATGGTGCCTCCAAAATTGCTGGGACGCGTGTCCAGCATTGATAGCTTGGGCTCGTTTGTGTTCACGCCCATCGGATATGGTGTATCAGGTTGGGCCACAGACTTGATCGGCCCGGCCAGCGTTTTCATTTTGGGAGGCATTCTCACTGGCATTTTCAATATCCTTGGTATGCTGCATCCCGCCGTGCGCGATTTAGACTAAAATGAATACAGTTCGAATTCACTCGGAATAACATAAACTGGACTATCTTGTGTTCAATATCACTGTCAGTGAACTCATCCCTGTTCTACAAGTTGCCATCGGCCCGGTGGTACTCGTCTCCGGCGTTGGCTTGTTGATTCTCTCCCTCACCAACCGTCTCGGCCGCGTCATCGACCGCGGACGCAGCCTCGTGCGCGAACTGCCCGGTGTTCCCGAACAGAATCAAGAGAGCACCCGCCAGCAACTGACGATCCTTTCGCGGCGCGCGATTCTGTTGCAACGCGCCATCGTCTTTGCAACCATCTGCGTGCTATTCGCGGCGGTGCTGGTCATCACTTTGTTCTTTACCGCCGCGTTAAAGATCGAAGACGCGTGGTTCATCGGTCTATTGTTTGTGGGCGCGATGGGATCGTTGATCGTTTCATTGATCGCATTTTTGCAGGAGCTGAATCAATCGCTGATCGCGTTCCGTCTCGATACCGGCCTGGGTGAAGGAAAATGAACGGGCAAACGCGTGTCAATATTCGGCCCGGCATGACCGTCCTAATCGTCTTGAAAAAAGATCAACCAACTGGCAAGTTAACCAAAGGCATCGTCAAGGATATTCTGACCAAGTCGGCCACACATCCTCATGGAATCAAAGTCCGTTTGCAAAGCGGAGAAATTGGGCGTGTGAAAGAAGTCCTTGAGTAAAATAGAAAACAGGAAACCATGATCCGTCAACTCGCACATCTCAACTTCGTCACCAACGATCTGAATAAGATCATCGACTTCTATGTAAATAAACTCGGCTTGAACATCAAGTTCACGTTGAACAACAAAGAAGGCCAGCCGTTCGGTTATTACTTCGATTGCGGCAACGCCACCTTCATCGAATTTTTTGATCGCGATCTGGCCATCAAAGAATGGGGCGGTCAGGTGGAAGAACTAAGTGGAAGCACGCATCGTTACAAACATTTCTGTCTTGAGATTGTCGGTCTGGATGAATATTGCCAAACGTTAAAAGGCCGCGGTGTGGAAGTCACCAGGCCCACACTCGGCATGGATCATTCCCGTCAGGCTTGGATCGCCGACCCGGATGGCAATCCCATCGAGTTGATGGAATACGGCCCGGCCAGTTTGCAATTGACCGGAGGATCGAACTAAGGAATTTTTATGTTCAATCGAAAGCGCCGCTTCGTTCTCTCAACCTTGATCCTGTTCGCCGTACTAGCAACCAATTTCCTCGCTGCGTGCGCGCCGCAAACCGCGACCAACATCCCAACCGATAGCTGCGGCCCCATCGAACCATCCGATAAAGATGTGCAATATGCACTCTCCTTCGGAAAGGATTTGTTCAACACTGCCAAATGGGTGAAGAGTTATACTGTTGAGCCTTATAAAGTCAGTGTCTCACGCCACAACGACACGGAAGGCTCCGTCGCGTATCTGGAATATCTGATGTATAACTGCGGCTATAACCAAACGGATTTGAATAATTATTTCAACGATGCAGGATTCAACGTTGTCTTCGGCGATTACGATACCCACAAGCTGGCACATTTTTGCGAGATCAAAAGCCTGGCATTGTATGAGTACGATCTGGTTTCAAAAGGCGAAAATTATTTTGCACGCTACTGGGTCAAACAAGATTCGGGCACGCGTGTGCTCGTAGTGATGTTAGTCTTTCCCACAGACAGTCAGGGCACGATGGATCGATACACCAAACAGCTCTTTCCTCAATTGACGTCCTGCCCGAATTCATAAACTATTTCTTTAATGATTCTTGAAAACCCATTAATCGCTGCCGTTCTCTTTGGCTTACCCGCATACTTGTGCGGCTCTCTGCCATTCGCAGTCTGGATCACGCGTCTGGTCAAAGGCGTGGATGTACGCGACGCAGGCTCTGGTCACGCGACGACCACCAACACGATTCGTCAGGCTGGTTTCGGTGCGGGCGCATTGGTGCTTCTATTGGATATCGCCAAAGGATTTCTGCCAACATGGCTGGCCGTGCATTACGCGCCTGCCGCGTCGCGGATCTGGATCGTTCCGTTGACTGCCGCGTTGGCAGTGGTCGGTCATTGCTGGCCGCTCTTCGCGGGATTCCGCGGCGGCATGGGATTGGCTTGCGCGGGCGGATGCCTGCTGGCCGCGAATCTGTTAGCCTTTTTGATTTGCGCGGCAATTCTGATCGCGCTGACTCTCACGATCCATCACGGCGCGCGGGCCAGCGTTTTCACCGGCCTGTTGGCCGCGCCGCTCTTATGGTTACTTGGACTGCGAGATGTTGTCTTCTGGATGGCTGTCGCAATCGGCATAGTGATTGCATTTCGCTTCTTAATCGATTGGAATCGCCAATATCGCGAGTTGTGGCTTGACCGCGAAAAAACTAAAAACGATTCATCTCATTGAATATTAATCAAAAGACCCGGCGTTGACCGGGTCTTTTATTCTTCTCCCAATAACCAATTAAGAAAACTTTTTCTTCGCTGTGTGTTCACTCCGCTCAGTGGCACGCCAAGCAAAATCACTGTAATGTTATCGTGTCCACCACGCTGGTTGGCCGTTTCGATCAACATATCGGCCGCATCTTTCAGGTTGGGTTTGGCTTGCAGCGTATGCAGAATTTCATCGTCCCACACCAAATCAGTCAGCCCATCCGTGCAAAGCAACAGCACATCACCGGGTTCCAAGTCCAAACCCTGATTTTCCAGCGCTTCGTTATCATCTTCATTATCTTCGAGAAAGAGCCGAAAATCCACCTCCGGCAAATGGACTGAACCGAGATAACGGCGGATCACATGCACGTTTGGATGATCGCGCGCCTGCTCCACGCTGATAACTCCCTTCCGAATCGCTTCTTGGACCCAGGTATGGTCCTCTGTGAGACGGCGAATCTGATTCTTACGAATCAAATAAATACGCGAGTCGCCCACATGTGCAATATAAAGTTTACGCTCCGCCACCCATACGCAGGCACAAGTCGCGCCCATACCCTCCTGCTCACTCTTGGTGGCTGAATGAGCAGCGATTGCCTGGCTGGCATCATGGATAGCGTTCTCGATGATTCTTAAGGGTTTTCTTCCGTTGCTTTCCGCCACCCCTTGACTGATGTAATTCACGGCCAATTCCGCCGCGACCTCGCCGGCACGATGACCGCCAATGCCATCTGACACCACTGCAAAGACAATCGGCCGCGAATCATCCGTGCTTGGATTGAACGAAGATACAGCATATCGGTCTTCGTTGTTTTTGCCCGTCATACCGGGATGACTAAGGGCCGCGACATGAAGATGAGCAAACGAAGAACGAATCATTCAACGGGTTTCTCGGGCGAGACCTTCGGCTTTGTTGTTGCTGGTGGAGTACGCAGTTCAAAACGATAGGACATTTGGCCGAAGTTTATCATATCCCCATGTTGCAGCCGATGACCCTCACGGGGGACTGGCTCATAGTTCACCCATGTGCCCGCGACAGAATTATTGTCGAACAGAACGAATCCATCATCATCCGTTCGCTTCATGCGTGCGTGCAACGGCGAGATGGATGGATCATCGATCACTTGACTCGATTGCACCGGATCCGTGCCGAAGGTGATCTCTTTCTCGGCGAGAGGAATCGGATTTGCAATAGCAGGCTGACCATCTGGCATGATGCGGATCAATAAAGCCGGTGCGCTGACAGGCCTTAGCTTGGCAGCGCTTTGACGCGTTGTCCGCCGTTTGACTTTTTCCGCGGCAGGCGCGGGCGCTTCCGCGGGGATCGCAACCGGCTGAGTCAACGGATCTTTGAACGCGCGGCGAGCTTCACGTCTCGCGCGCAGCGAAATTCGCAAACGACCGGTAAATAGAACGAATAGCAGAGCCAACCCGGCCAATGCGATCGCGACGAACATGATCGGTTGGCGGTATTTGGCAAAGATCGCCGTCACGCCGCGCGGCGGCTGGACGACCGTCACTGTGATCGGAATCGCCACGCTGGTTTTGCTGAGGCCGAGTGAATCGACTGCCTCCACCATGATTTGGTGTTCACCGCTCAATTGATAATCACTTAAATCCCAATTGAAATGATCAAACGGCTCCGATTTATTTTCAGCAACGACTTTTCCATCGACATACAAAGTGGTACGCACAATCGGACGTTTGTGCTGATCGGGAAATTCGATGATGATTTGAATCGGCTGGACTTCCGGCAAAAGAAGTTCGGTGTTGAACGGGTCGCTGGCGGGCGCCTGACGCGTAATCTGCAGCGGCGGATTCACAAAGATCGGATTCGGCGGCTGAACATCGATGTTGAATTGCTGCGCGTTGGAAGTCACTTGCCCACTTGGAAGTTGAACCAGGACTTGTAACGTATGCTGGTTGCCGCTGGTTAACTTCGATGTGTACTTGAACGTATACACGCGTCGCAACGGCGCAAAATAGGATTCAGGATCAGGAAAAGGCTGTGTTCCCGAATATGCAAAGAGCACGCCTCCCGTTTGGGATGCGAGCGTATTGAACGCGGCCGCGCTGGTTGTATAAAAATACGTGTCGGTATCCACAAACCAGACAAAGACACGGACCTTGCTTTGCGCCGCGCGTTGAATCAATGGCTGAAGCGCGGTGTCGATGTTCGGGTCATCCATGTGCGGCGTGATGAACAAGATGGCGCGCTTCATGCCAGGCTGCGCGGTCTGTGCGCTGACTGTATCGATGGCAATGGCCAGCGATTGCAAATTTGGAGTTGTACTGCGGAAATTCGGTTTGAAGGTGTTCAGGCTGACGAGGAAATCGTTCGGCTTGGCATGACTGATCACTTCGCCTGAGGTACTAACCAGACTCATATCGTCTGGTGTGCCGGTGTGAAGAGTCTGCACCCAGCCGCTTAACACTTGTACGATGCGTTGAAACCGCGAGATCGCCTGCGCGTCGCGCACATCCAATGCAGGGCCGGAATTGACAGCTACAACAATTTGTGCGGGGAGCATCTGCTCGGTGAACTGATCCACCGGGTAGGCTTTCCCGTCTTCGATCACAGAGATAGCATCAGATTTGAGTCCTGTGGCGAAGACGCCTTGCGTGTTAAACACATCCAACAATGCGGTGACTGTTGGAAACGCGGATGTGTCCGGCGGATACAGGTCGGCGGTGGCTTGCCCCTGAGCGTGGACAACGCTAATCGGCCCGAGGAGCAAACTAAGGCCTAGAAATAGAACGAGCAGTTTACGCGCTTGCATCAACAAGTATCGGTGAATTATCCGGCTGAGAAGGAGATGTGAGTCGCAAATAAGTTAAAGTCCAGGCTGATTCGGTAAAAGTGGTGAGGACGCCGCGCACGAGCAGCGCCACCGGAATGTACGCCACGAAACAAAGTCCGGCGACCAGCAAGGGAGTCATATTCTGTCCCTGGCCCGCAAACATAGCGAACATGGCCGGGAAAACAATCACAAAAATCGGTATGGCAATGATCAAGCCAATAACAATTGAAATGACCAGCATAATCAGTCCCATGATGAGGACTGGCCCCACATTGTTACGCAGGATTTCCCAGCCGCGTCGCAAACCGTCTAACATGCGCAAGTTTTCTTTCACAATTGCGACATCGGCTTGTTCCAAAATCATGGAAACTACCCACATAACGGGAATGAGGATACAGATGAGGGGTAGGATGCAAAGGAACCCAACTCCTCCGGTGAGAATGCCAACCAAGATCAAAGGTATGAAAATAATCAGAACAATCAGCCCCACAAAAAACGAGAGGCCGAACACGCGCCAGAAGAACGGAAGGCTTTCAGTAAAGAGCGTGCCGAACGAAAGCGAGGCCGCGCCTCCCTCCGCTTGCAATGTGCCTCGGATCAAACCGATCTGCCCAATCGTGCCCAAGAAGATGAACAAGACCCAGAGAACAATCACGAAGATAACAACAGCAACGATAACCAACACATGGGAGGACAGCCAGGAATACATTTGATCAAGAGTATTCTGTGGATTCGATGTAAACGGATTATTGCCGCTTCCACTGCCACTCCCTCCGCCTCCGCTGCCACCACCGCCTCGTGTGCACCCCGCCAAAATGCCAAAAATCCACAAAACTTTATATTTCCAGGTAATCTGCCAGGCCCGGGTCAAAACTTCGCCGAAGTTGAAATTCATCATTCACCTCTCTGCACAAGGACCCTGCAAAGATCGGCTGATAGACCTCATTCCCACTCAATCGTCGCAGGCGGCTTGCTGGTAATATCATACACGACCCGATTGATTCCGTCCACTTCGTTAACTATACGGTTGGCCACCTGTGCCAATAAATCGTGTGGCAGGCGCGCCCAATCGGCGGTCATGAAATCCTCGGTGGTCACGGCCCGAATCGCCGCCGCTTCCTGATACGTGCGGTAATCGCCCATCACGCCCACCGAACGAACTGGCAATAACACCACAAAGGCTTGCGAAGTCTGCGCGCCCTTTCCCAAAAATCCGGCTTTGGACAATTCTTCGATCAGGATAGCGTCCGCCGCGCGCAAACGACTCAGCCGCTCGCGCGTCACTTCGCCGAGACAGCGCACGGTCAGGCCTGGACCCGGGAACGGTTGCCGCCAAACCAACACTTCCGGCAATCCAAGCGCTTCACCGACTGCGCGCACTTCATCCTTGAACAAATAACGCAGTGGCTCAACCAATTCACATTGCATGTCTTTCGGCAATCCACCGACGTTGTGATGCGTTTTGATCTTCTCCGCTTTATTGCGATCCGGCGCAGACGACTCGACCACATCTGGATAAATCGTTCCTTGAACGAGAAAATGCGGCTGTTCCAATTTTTTGGCTTGGGCCTCGAATACACGAATAAATTTCTCGCCAACGATTTTTCTTTTCTTCTCGGGATCTGTTTCACCTTGTAAAGCGCTGATGAATTCTTCGCTCGCATCCACCGCGATCAATTCCGCACCGAGGTGTTCGCGAAACGCGGCTGTCACCTGTGCGCCTTCATCTTTGCGCAATAAACCAGTATCTACAAACACCGCCACCAATTGATCGCCGATCGCTTTATGCACTAACGCGCTCGCCACCGATGAATCCACACCGCCTGAAACCGCTGCCAATACGCGTTCGTTTCCAACTTGCTCGCGGATTCGTACCACGGACTCCTCAATAATGGAAGCCGGCGTCCATTCTGGTTTCGCTTCGCAAATATCGATTGCAAAATGTTTGAGCAATTCCGCGCCGTTCGGCGTATGATGCACTTCAGGATGAAATTGCACACCAAAATATTTGCGCTGAAAATTGCCAATCGCTGCAAGCGGACTGTTGCCACTTTTCGCCAGCGCGATGAAGCCCTCCGGCATGCGCGTGATGCGGTCGCCATGCGACATCCAAACTTTGGAGATCGCATCAAGCATTGTGCCGGGAATTAACGCTTGTATTTCCGCCGGACCATACTCGCGATGAGCAGAAGGATCGACTTGTCCGCCGAGCGCATAAGTGAGTGCTTGCATTCCATAACAAATTCCTAAAATGGGCAAATTGCTTTTCAAAATAAAATCTTGAATATGAGGTGCACCCT
>DATKNJ010000211.1:0-23581 GCA_035541395.1 Anaerolineales bacterium | reverse complement strand
AGAGGCGCTTAACCCTTGGCCAGTATTCATTTGTTCGGCCTCGATGCCCACAATGCGTAAAGCTGTATGGCGAATTGGCATGTTCAGCGTGCGAGCCAAGCTCAGTGTCTCCGCGACACCCCAGCCATGCGCGGACTGCGTGTCGGGCGTGAAGGCAGATAACTCTTTTGCGCTGATGTAGTGAATCGTGCCGGGTAACGCTGAACTTTGGATGGCATCCACAAGGACGGCTCCGTCCGCGCCTTCGAGCAAATCCAATAAACCTAACCCGGGCAATTCACTCGTCTCTACACGGACCTCGGGCCGGCGCGCCGTTTCAGGATATTGTTCCTGCCACCGGTGGACTGCTTCCAGCCCGGCCGCGTCGTCACCGCGTAGACTCTGGCCGATACCAATCACCGCGACATTCATGGTGTTATCGAACGTCCTCAACTTTCAATTTCAAGAAATGTGTGGCGCATGAGATGCACGGGTCGTAAGAGCGCACGAGATGCTCAGCAGTTAACGTTGCTTCTGCTTCCGGTAGCTTTACGATTTTTGGCGCCAAGGCGAACAAGTCCGCTTCGATGCGCGGCAGGTTTTGCGCGGTCGGCGGCGTGATCTTGGCGAACTTGATCAGGCCGTGCTCGTCCACTTTGTAGCGATGATAGAGCAAACCGCGCGGCGCTTCGGTCGCGCCCGCGCCTTCGCCTGCTTTGAGCTTCAACTCAATATGTGCGGAGCCTTCCGGCTTGTAGTTCTTTATGAGTCCGATGGCTTCCTCGTAAACGTCCACCAACTCGATTGCGCGTGCCAGCAAAGACTTATACGGATTCTTGAGTGGCAGTTTCACATTCGCGTCTTTGAGTGCCTGCTGTGCAGCGGGCGACAGTTGCTCGTGATTGAGATTCAAGCGCGCTAACGGTCCAACCAAATATGTGCTGCCGTCCACTGTGTGACTATGTAACGCGTTCGAGTGCTTCACATGATCCTCGATGTAAGCAGTCTCATATTCAGCGACCGAAAGTTTCCGTCCCTTTGAAGACCATACATCGCCTCCGGTGATGCCGTACTCGTCAGGGTGGTGTAGCGCCACGAACTCGTAATCAATTTCCAGGTCCGGATAAGGAAGCGTGGCAGCCCACTTCACGCATTCGCGCGCCGCGTTCAATCCCCATTCCAAATCAGGAAGGAGTGCTGTCAAAGGCGCGGTCTCCGGCCAGCGATAGAAACCACCGATGCATACATTGACAGGGTGCACAGAACGTCCGCCAATGGCTTTCAAAATGTCGTTACCGATCTTTTTCAGCCGCAGCGCATTCTTTACTACGTCCGGTGCGATCTCGGCTAACTCCAACGCAGATTCTTTTCCCAACATATCTGGTGCTTGCAAAAGATAAATATGCAGAGCATGGCTTTCGATGTATTCACCGCAATACATCAGGCGGCGCAGCGCGCGTACCTGCGGTTTGATTTGAATATCCAGTGCGCGCTCCAAAGCTTGTGCCGCGCTCATTTGATATGCGACCGGGCAAATGCCGCAGATGCGCGCCGTAATATCAGGCACTTCCTGCAAGAAGCGATCAACTAGAAAGCCTTCGAAAAATCGAGGCGGCTCATAAATATCGAGCCGAATTTCCACAGCCTTGCCATCTTGCAGGCCGATGTATAAACCGCCTTCACCTTCGACTCTTGCTAAAGCGGGAACTTCAATGGAATTCATTTGGCCTCCTTTTCGTCAGCCATCAGAGCATTGGCGGTTTCGTTGAAGGCGGGAGCATACCCACTGATGCCGCGGAACAAGCGGATAGTCTCGCCAGGATAGCGTTCCATTTTCTTTAAGATGTTTGCCAACGAATCCAGGTTTGGACTTCGAGCTGGTCCGAAACATCCATAGCATCCGCGGCCATTCGTAGGACACAGCGCACCGCATCCAGATTGCACAGCCGGCCCGAGGCACGGGATGCCTTTGTCCACTAGCACGCAGACTGTGCCGCGCGTTTTGCAATCCATGCAAACGGTATAGGGTGGCAGATTCGGGCGACGATTATTGAGCAGCGCAACGATCACTTCCAGCACTTGTGCTTTGTTGACTGGGCAGCCCCATAATTCCATATCCACTGGAACGTGTTCGGCAATTGGCGTGGCCTTCTCCAGATAATGCAAATATTCAGGATGCGCATACACTGCATCTGCATACACTTTTGCATCGGTGAAATTGCGAAGCGCTTGTATGCCGCCAGCAGTTGCGCATGTGCCGAGCGCGATCAAAATCTTGGCTTGACGGCGAATTTCTTGAATCCGTTCGATCTCGTGCGGAGTTGTGACCGAGCCTTCGACCAGGGCAATGTCATAAGGACCAGGACGTTGCGCACGCGTGGCCTCGAGAAAGAACGCAATATCTATCGCGCCAGCCAGACTCAGCAACTCGTCTTCCATGTTCAGGATGGATAATTGGCAACCGTCACAGGACGAGAATTTGAAAACAGCAACACTTGGTTTGTGAGCCATTAGAACTCCTCCACGTTAAAGAAGGATTCGAGCGTATCAAAGCGGAACACCGGTCCATCTTTGCAAATAAAGTATGGTCCAAGCTGACAGTGGCCACATGAGCCCTGTCCGCATTTCATGTTTCGTTCGAGAGACACATAAATGTTTTCGGCAGGAATGCGGCGCGCCAGACCTTCGTATACAACGAAACGGATCATGATCTCCGGGCCGCAAGTCAGCACCACGCTTTCGGGGTTCATGCGGAAGCGATAGAACAACATCGGCACCACACCAACTTGTCCTTGCCAGTTTTCGTCAGCGCGGTCTACTGTGATTTGAACCTGGATTCCAGCCTGTTCCCATTTTTTATATTCGTTCGGATAGAGTAGATCGCTGGGCGTGCGTGCTCCATAAAGCAAATAAACTTTTCCAAACCGCTCGCGGTGATTCATGATGTAGTAAATGGGCGGTCGCAGCGGTGCAAGACCGATACCGCCTGCCGCGATGATCACATCGCGCCCTTCGATCTCTTGCATTGGCCAGGCCGCGCCGAATGGCCCACGTATGCCAACCACATCGCCGACTTTGAGTCGACTTACGGCGCGCGTCACGTTTCCCACGAAACGGATGGTATGACCAACTAGGGAACGATCTTCTGAATCGGAACTGACCGAAATGGCTGCTTCGCCGAAACCGGGCAGATACACCATGTTGAATTGTCCCGGTAAAAAGGAATACGCGGCTTGTGCGGCCGGATCAACGAACTTAAGCCAATAGGTGGAAATGCCCTCGGCTTCCGGCGTGATGGCAGTAATCTCTGCCCAAACGGGTTCCAGCAATCGGTCCGCGTGGGAAGCGAATTTTATATTGGTAACAGGTGTGGTCATCGACTCGTCTCCTCGCGCAACGCGACGACTTCAGCTGTGATGTCTATTGCAGCCGGGCACCATGTGATACAGCGCCCGCAGCCAACGCAGCCGAGTGTTCCAAATTGTTGTTTCCAATTTCCTAATTTATGGGAGAGCCATTGGCGGTACCGCGAATGAATGGTGGGGCGGGTGTTGCCGCCGGCTTGATAAGAATAACCGGGGTTGAAGCACGAGTCCCAGACGCGTGTGCGACGCGTTTCGTTGCCATCCAGACTCAATGTATCCAACGTGTCCCAACAGAAACAAGTGGGGCAGACCTGTGTGCAGTTGGCGCATGAAAGGCATCGTTCGCCGATGCTGCGCCAATACGGATCATCGAGATGGTTCAAGATCAATTCAGGAAGATTGCTGGTGTCCATCTTGCGACCCATTTGTGAAGCAGAATGTTCCAGCGCTCTGTTGGCCGCATTCAATACAAAGCCGTTTGCTGCTTCCAGCGGAACGCCTGTCAGTGCTCCGCGACCTGACTCAGAACCAATTGTCAGGAGGAAAACATCTTCCAATTCAGTCAGATTTAAGTCGTATCCGCTATTGACGCGCGGCCCGGTTCCCATCGAAACGCAGAAGCAGGTTCCGGCAGGATGTAAACAGTTCACGCTCAAAATGAAAGCGCGTTCGCGTCGGGCGCGGTAGATTGGATCGTTGAAATCGCTGCGCAGAAAAATATTATCCTGGATTTGAATAGCTGCCAGTTCGCAGCCGCGTACGCCGATGAATGCGTAAGCAGGCGTTCCCTTTTCCCCTTCTTCCATTTTCCATCCGCCGTCATTCTTTGTCAGGCTGAATAATTCTTTGCGGGATGGAAAGAGAAATTGTTTCCATGATTGCGCGCCGGGGATTACATCGAAGTAGCGCGAGTGACCGAGATAGATCAGCCTGAAATGACCGGCTTCTTGTTCAGTGACGTACCCGCGCGGTAAGTCTTCGAGTGCAGTGATCGGCTCGTAGACCAGCGTTTCGTTTTTTACATGCGGACCGATGGCCTCGTAGCCCTGTTCTTTCAAGTTGTTGAGGAGTGCATTGAAAGCGGACTTTTGAATCGCGACTGTACTCCCGATTTCGGGACGGTGTTCACTTGACATGTTTTTCCTCCGGCTCAGCGAAAATGTCTAATAGTTGCAAACGAGTGACCATCAACCGGCTGGCAACGATGTTGGCTAAACGGCGCATGGTGAGATAGCCCAAATCGTGGTCTTCCTCGCATGCTTGGCGCAACTTTTCCGCGTCTATAGCGGCCAGCAGGCCATCGGTCACGGCTGATGCGCCCGCGGTACGCTGTCGTACGGTTGGCGTAACGCTTGACCATCCGACCACTTCCCAGGCTTCCGCTGTGTAGAATCGCACTTTGCCGCGCGGCGGTACGAACATATCCAGTGCGATTCTTCCTTCTAAAACAATGTAGACATTTTCTTCTTTATCTCCCTCTCGGAACAAGACTTCGCCCGCTTTCACCTGTTGCAGGTGAGCGATGCGTGCGATCTTGTCCAAATGCTGCGGCGTCAATTCACGAAACCAGGGAATCTTCCTTAACTCATCTTTCAACTCTTCCAACGAGTCCATGTTTCTTCTCCTTAGTAGGTTTGGCGCAACATATCTGGATAACTTGTACTATTTTTCACAAATATCTGCTAGTGCGTTCCGTCATTATTGTGCAAGCAGATTGTCACACATGCCGCATTAATGAAATATGCTACAATGCGGGTCAGTTTCGTTACGGAGTTGGATATGAAGAATGTAATTCCAAGTGTCAAAGGGACGCGCGAGTTTTATCCGGAAGAGATGGCGCTGCGCAATTATCTTTATGAAAAAGTGCGCGCGGCTTCTCAGGCTTTTGGTTATCAGGAATGGGATGGGCCGTTCCTCGAAACGATCGATTTATACGCGGCGAAATCGGGGGAGGAGTTGGTCAAGAAGCAATCATTTGTTTTTCAAGACCGCGGCGGCGATCAAGTTACATTGCGTCCCGAGCTTACACCTTCATTGGCGCGCATGATCGCGGCGCGACAAGGTGAGCTGACATTTCCTGTGCGCTGGTGGTCGTTTGGTCCGTTCTGGCGATATGAGCAACCGCAGAAAGGCCGCACACGCGAATTCTTTCAATGGAATATTGATATGCTGGGCGTGAATTCGCCTGAAGCGGATGCAGAACTCATCGCGGTCGCGGCTACGTTTTTGCGCTCGGTCGGGCTGGACCCTCAGAAAGCTACCATTTACGTGAATAATCGCCGCCTGATGGAATCCCAATTCGATGGACTCGACATTGCCGCGGAACAACGAATGGATGTATCCAATCTGATCGATCGCCGCTCCAAGATGGACGCGGCAAAATGGGATGCGTACGCGCTTGAGACTGGCCTCACGCAAAAGCAATTGGATGGCCTTAAAAAGATTCTCGAAGATTTTGAGCTATGGAAGAAGAGCGATGAGCTCGTTCGGCTGTTCGCCGCGTTGGAAGCGCTTGGCGTGAAAGAATATGTGAAGTTTGATCCGAACATCATGCGCGGTTTACTTTACTATACAGGAACTGTCTTTGAAGCGTTTGATCAAAGCGGCTCGTTGAAACGCGCGATTCTTGGCGGCGGACGTTACGATAATCTGTTGGTAGATGTCGGCGGACAACCTCTTTCCGGTGTTGGTTTTGCAATGGGCGATGTGGTGATCGGGATTATTTTGCAGGAAAACGGGCTTCTCCCCGAATTCGATCCAACACCGGCTTCCGTCCTGGTCACTGTGTTCGATGAAAGTTTGTGGCTTCAATCCTACGCGTTGGCCGCGGACTTGCGCAAGGCTGGAATCAACGCGATGGTGTATCCTGAACCGACCAAGTTGCCGAAACAATTTAAGTTTGCAGACAAAATGAAGATCCGTGTGGCTCTGACAATTGGTCCGGATGAAGCCGCGCAGAATAAAGTGGCTGTCAAAAACCTATTAAACGGCGAGCAGACCATCGTCGCGCGAGACATGATTGCAGAAGCTATCCACAAGATTCTTGCGCAGCGTGTATCGGAATGATATAATCCTTCCGCTTTACGGTGCCTGTAGCTCAACGGCAGAGCGCCACACTGTGGATGTGGATGTTGTGGGTTCGAAACCCATCAGGCACCCACTGAGGGGCGGACGAGAGTCCGCCCTTTTTTCTAAAAGTTTCCTCTTATGCCTCATACTATCAACGTTTTGTTCCTGGCAGCGGAAGCAGACCCGTTCGTGAAAGTGGGCGGGTTGGGTGATGTAGCTGGCGCTCTACCGCGTGCCTTGCGCGCTTTGCCGCCAGAAGTGTTGGGTGATTTCAAACTTGATATTCGACTCGTTTTGCCATTGCATTCGGCTGTGCGTGCTGAGTCGCTTCGCCCGCTGACCGTATATTCGATTCCGCGCGGCGATTCTGAGGTCCAGGTGGAAGCGTTTGAATCCACGTTGGATGGGATGCCGGTCTATTTCATCTCGGGCGATCCGATTCGGAAAAGTGGTTCGGTCTATTCATCGAATGCAGCCGAAGATGGCGAGAAATACGCTTTCTTTTCTCTGGCCGCTTTGGAACTTCCGCGTCAAATCAATTGGAAAGTGGATCTGATCCACGCCAACGATTGGCATACTGCACTAGTTGCGTATGAAAATTTGACCAAGCGTTGGGAAGAAGGCGCGCAGCGAATTGCTTCATTGATTACATTACATAACTTGCCTTTTATGGGGCCGGATGTTTCCGGTGTTTTGCAGTCTTATGGTCTGCCGATGGCTCAAACTGACTTGCCTGAGTGGGCGCGCGTTCTGCCGTTGCCGCTTGGACTATGGGCGTCGGATGCGATTGTGGCTGTCTCGCCGAGTTATGGGCAGGAAATCCTCGGCCCCGAATTTGGCTGTGGGTTGCAGGACTTTTTGAGTACGCGCCGCAACACTTTGCAAGGAATTTTGAACGGCATTGATACCGGTTCATATAATCCGTTAACTGATTCCACTTTAGCGGCAAAATTTTCATCTGAAACTTTATCGCTGCGCGCCCACAACAAAGCGGCTTTGCAGGAACACGTCGATTTGCCGCTTGCGCCAAACGTGCCGCTCCTCGGAATTGTCTCGCGCATGGATCCGCAAAAGGGCATTGACTTGGCGATTAAGGCTTTGAATTCCTTGAAGAGTGCCAGTTTCCAAGCCGTGATCTTGGGCTCAGGAGATTCGAAATTGGAAGAGGCCGCGCGTGAATTGCAAACGAATCGTTCAGATCGCGTTCGGGTTGTGGCGCGTTTTGATGCACAGTTGGCGCGTCTCATTTATGGCGGTGCCGATTTACTTTTAATGCCTTCACGCTACGAACCTTGCGGTTTGGCACAAATGATTGCCATGCGATATGGCTGCGTTCCGTTGGCGCGTGCGGCAGGTGGCTTGCGCGATACTGTCAATGAAGATGTGGGTTTCCTGTTTGAGAAAGCCACCTCAACTGCGCTTGGCGCCGCGATTCGACGCGCGCTCAAAGTGTATCCAGACCGTGAGGCGTGGAATAAACTTCAGCAAGCCGGCATGGCGAAAGATTTTTCGTGGGGCAATTCCGCCCAGCAATATTTTGTTCTATATCAAAAGCTTGTTCATCAAACTATCCCATCGGTCTCATAAAACTCATGACATTCAAACGCATATCCGGTATTCTCCTCCATCCCACCAGTTTGCCCGGCCCTTATGGCATTGGCGATCTTGGCCCACAAGCTTATCGTTTCGTTGACTTTGTGGCCGACTCGGGTTGCCATCTTTGGCAAGTCCTGCCGCTTGGCCCCACGGGCTATGGTGATTCACCATATCAATGTTTTTCGGCCTTCGCGGGCAATCCTTATTTGATCAGTCCTGATGAGTTGATCGCTGATGGTTTGTTGACTTCCGACGATTTGACCGATAAGCCCGATTTCTCCGCTTCACGCGTGGACTATGGATTGGTCATCCAATGGAAGTTGTCTCTACTCGAACGCGCCTTCCATCATTTCAGCGCCGCGTCTGATAAAAAAATCCGTGAAGCCCTTGAGCAATTTCGCGCCGAGAACGCCTCGTGGCTTGACGACTTTGCATTATTCATGGCTTTGAAAGAAGCGCATGGTGGCGGTTCATGGGATGGTTGGCCGGAAGAACTTCGCAAACGTGATCCCGATGTTTTGGCCGAAGCACGCGAGAAATATGCAGATCAAGTTGCACGAAACGTGTTCTACCAGTTCTTGTTTTATCGACAGTGGAATAATTTGCGCGCGCATGTGCGTCAGCGTGGAATCCAGATCGTTGGTGACATCCCGATTTTCGTTGCGCATGATTCGGCGGATGTATGGTCTCATCCCGAATTGTTCTATCTCGATGATCAAGGAAAACCAACTGTGGTTGCTGGCGTCCCACCGGATCTATTCTCTGCAACCGGCCAGTTGTGGGGCAATCCGCTTTATCGTTGGGATGTTCATAAGCAAACCGGTTATGTCTGGTGGTTGGAGCGGATGCGCGCGATCCTCGGCATGGTGGATATCGTACGGCTTGACCATTTTCGAGGTTTCGCAGGCTACTGGGAAATTCCTGCCGGGAATCCAACCGCCGAAATTGGCCGTTGGGCACCAGGCCCCGGCGCAGATTTCTTTGATGCTTTGACGGCCGATTTGAAAGAAAGACTCAGTACGGATGATTTGCCGATCATCGCCGAAGATTTGGGTGTGATCACGCCTGATGTGGTTGCGTTGCGCGAGCGTT
Organism: Anaerolineales bacterium; assembly: GCA_035541395.1. Taxonomy (GTDB): domain Bacteria; phylum Chloroflexota; class Anaerolineae; order Anaerolineales; family Villigracilaceae; genus JACPVF01. The sequence goes on along the minus strand of DATKNJ010000211.1, from coordinate 14,480 downwards.
ATCACTTGCCCGGGATGCGAATTCTGCAGTTTGCATTCTCCGGACCGGATAACCCGTTTTTGCCCCATCATTACGTTACGAATTCTGTGGTGTACACAGGCACGCATGATAACGACACCGCACGTGGATGGTTTGAATCGGCCACAGAGGATGAACGTAAATTTGCGCTACGTTATTTGGAAGTGGACGGCAGCAATTTCGCATGGGATTTAATCCGAACGTTGTGGGCTTCTGTGGCAGTCTTCGCCGTCGCGCCTATGCAGGATTTCTTAAATCTTGATACGAAAGCGCGCATGAATTTTCCGAGCAAGTTGGGGGGCAACTGGGAATGGCGCATGCAGGAAGACGATCTGAGCGAGAGTTTATTGAGTAAGATTCGCGATCTGAATTATCTTTATAGTCGTTAAAGAAATAGCGAGTTGTTGCGTTTTATCCTACGCGATAAGAAATTCGTTGTGCGGTTCGACTTTGAAACTGCTATAATATTTTTGTCGTTCTCTTCGATTATTTTTTGAGTAGCCAGGAGGAAGTATGCCAGAAAGAGCAATCTCAGCTCGCAGTGATAATCCGCGCAGGTTTCAAATCCCTGCAGATAATGCGGCCGAGCGCGAGGTGATCGTCATTTTGCCGGATGATCGCGCACCGGCTGCGCATCAGATCGTAAAAAAGGATATCCCGCCCAGCGCGCTAAGTCAACGCTGGAATGGGAAGCCAGTGACTTGGTTGAACAACTTTGGTATTCGGCAGGGTGGACAATTTGTCAACTTTGCATATAGTGTTGTCGTGGATCCGCCGGGCAAAGGACAAACTCTTGTTTATTTTGACGGGACAACAGTCCAAGCCTTTAATGATGCAGATTTGGATCGAGCACCGTCTGACCATCCGGGCAAATGGAAAGCCATACTCCGCTTGGGCGATCCGCCGATTGGTTGGGGCGGTTGACAAGACTGGTTGATATGAAAGAGTCCACAAACTATGTGGACTCTTTTTTATTCACAAACTATGCCTGCTTCTGCAGCCAGGCAGTCATAATTCCGTTTCGCCAGGGGACGTTTTTTACATACATTTCTTTGTCCTCTTCGTTTTGGAATCGTTCGATTTGTTCTTGCAACAACGAGCAGGCGTTTTCTAATACGGCATCTGCACGCGGATCGCGGTTTGCCAGGAGCGTTTGATAGACCGACCAATAGACTCGAATCGGCTCTTCAACACCATCTAAATTACCACCTTGATTTAAATGGGAAAGTATTTCCTCGGTATATTTCAATGCCAGGATAGCATCGCCTTTCGCAAGCGCGGCTTGGGCCAAACCAGCTAACGGCTCCGTTGCCAGCGACAGTTGCTCAAGTGACCGACGAGTATCTACCGCTTTGGAATACGCGTCCGCGGCTTCGACCAAATCGGGAAGAAGCAAATGAGCATGGCCGAGATATGTCCAAGCCCAAGCTTCACCTGAAGGATCGCCGATCTTGTGAGTGAGTCCGATGGCTTTGTTGGCATATGCGAGGGCGGTGGCGTAGTCACCTTGTGCTACAGCTATTCCGCTCAAGTTGATTAATGTGTAAGCCTCGTTATATAGACTGCCAACCTCGCGCGCGATTCTCAAAGCTTGCCTTTGATAAGCTTGTGCTGAAAAGAAGTCGCCTTGCATTCCAGATGCCCAGCCCAAGTTGCCAAGCACTAACCCTTCTCCAATGCGAGAGCCAATTTCACGCGCGATGATGAGAGACTGCTCATACCAATGGCGCGCAGCTGCATAGTCCGACTCGACAGTTCCTGCCACGTTTCCTATGTTGTTCAATACTTGCGCTTCGAGTCGTTTGCTGCCCGTGCGCCTCGCCAGGAATAAGCTTTGTTCAAATGCAGAACGCGAAATGCGTGGTTCTTTTTGCTCCAGATAAATCAGGCCAAGTGTGTTCAAAATTTCCCCTTCTCTTTGTTGTTCGCCCAAAGTTTGTGCAAGCTCAATACCGATTTCTGCTTCTCGTACAGCAGTATCGGTTTGGCCTTGGCGTGAAAGCGCCAAAGGAAGTGTTACATATGCTCGCAACGCAATATCCGGCATGCCTGCTTTTTGCGACAACTCAATGGTCTTTCTGCAAGCAGTGATGGTTTCTTCGAGCTCTCCGATTCCGAGAGTGAAAGAGGCGCGCAGCATGGCTGACCTGGCTCGGTTGCCATCATCGTTTTGTTGTTCCGCAATTTGTTCCAGTTTTTGTAAGTCATCCCGTTGTTGATCTTGCTTTCCTAAATATCCGAACAATGGCTCACGGGCGAGCAATAGCGAGAAGTGCATTTGTGCATCTTCTCTTGGCGTTAGTTGAATCGCCTTCGTGTAATCCTCGATTGCCTGGCTGTTTTGATAGGCTTGTGCGGCAAACTCTCCTGCGGACTGGAAATAATTGCGGGCTTTTATTGTTAAGTTTGCTTGCTCTGCGTGATAAGCGAGTTGACGATAGTAAGGTTTTAGTTCATCGCCATATAAATCTTCGAGGGCCTCTAGGGCCAATTTGTGAAGCGCTTGTTGGCGGGAACGCAATTGCATGTTGTAAGCTGCATCTCGCATCAAGGCATGGCGAAAGATATAACGAATTTCGCTGATAGCTGTCCAAATATTGGCTTGGACTGCCTGCTCCACTTTTGTTGAAAGGGTTGCATCTTCATGTAGCATGCGCGACAGGAGTTGGATTTCGAATTCTCGGCCAAGCACGGATGCGGTTTGGACGACATCCCGGACTTCCTGACTCAAGCGGTCCAGGCGAGCAATCAACACCGAGCGGACATCGGCGGGCAGCGCTTCGGATGATTCGCCCGTCAGGCGCCATTGCTCATCTTCGAAGCGAATCAAGTTTTCTTCCCGCAAGTAGCGGACAATTTGTTCAATAAAAAACGGATTTCCTTCTGCCCGCTGTTGAATCATCTTTAACGCGTTCTCGTCAACTCTTCCGTCCAATAATGTTTCCGCCATTTCTTTAAGGTTGCCGCCTGTAATTTGCCTGAGATTGATCTCGCGATTTGGAATCTCTTCATTCAACTTTAAATCGGGCGTTTCACTTCGTGATGTTGCCAAAATTGCAATTGGATAATTGATGTTCTGCTCCGCGAGAATGGTTCGTGAAAAATACGCGAAGAATGAGAGTGTATCCTCATCTGCCCAATGTGTGTCTTCGAAGAGCAGGATGAAAGGCCTGATCAAACTTTCAACTCGTAATAAGGTGCTTAATGCAATGAACGTATTTTCGTAACGTCCTTGTGCATCCAATTGTTCATAAAGCGATCCTGACCAGTGTAAATTGACCAGGGCGCCTAAAAACGACTGTGTGCGCTTTAAGTCTTCTGCCAAGGCAGGTTTTGGACTTGCGCTGATTAGCTCTTGAATTTTTGTTTGAAATCGTTTTTTGTTGACGATTTCTTCTTCTGTATAAACGATCCCAAAATAATATCTGAGCCAATAGCGAAAAGGGTTGAGAGATTGTCGAACGATCTCATCGGTTTGGCAGATTGCCCAATGTGCGCTCAAGTTCTCAAATAGTGCAGATGATCTGAAATTGTGGACCAAGCGGCTTTTGCCAATGCCTGCTTCACCGAGGATGGTGAGTGCCCCTGCAAATTGATCGTTCCAAATCGGCGCGACGAAAGTTTGAAGTTGCTGCAGTTCAGGCTCTCTTCCGAAGAACTTCCCCTGAAAGAACTTTTCACCGCGACTTTCTTTTCGTCCGTGCAGGCGCCAAACCCTATGTTCACCCGCAAATCCCTTGAACTCTTTTTCGCCGATATACGATAAGTTGAATTTTTTCTCTGTGCGGCGCGTGATCTCTTCGTCGATCCAGATTTCGCCTTTGTTCGCTGCGGACATCATGCGCGCCGATAAGTTAACACCCCAGCCATAGCAGGTGTAATCTTCACACAGCAATCCGCCGATAAATCCAGCGAACGATGTGTAATACGTGACGCCTGCTTTTAAAGATATCTTCGTTTCACTCACAAGGTCGAGGACAAAGTTCAATGCCCGTTCCACGTCGTTTTCATGGGTAACAGGCGCGCCCCAAAACAAAAGTAGATTAAGTCCTTTGTCACCATAATCCGGACGGGTTAGCAAACAACCATATTGATTCTGAAGTTTTAGCACCTTCTTGATGAGTGGGACAAACTCTGCTTCGTTCTGCCCCGAATGCGGTATACCGATAAACAAATTTACCGCCGGGCGAAATTCCCCGCTATGGAGTTGTGCGACGATTTGCTCTGACCAAAACAGGCGTAAGAGATGCGGATCGGATTCGCTTTCTGCCCAATCCTGTTTCTTTGGTTTATCCTCGCGTAAGTCTGTAACGAGATAAAACCCATTTTTGGGCTTACCCGATATTTTTCTTTTGAGCTTTTCCTTTATCGACTTATCAGCAATGATTTCTCCGGCTTCGGCGCGACTCTGTGCTTCTATGCCTCGGCCAATCGCGGTGCCGTGAAAATAATAGGTTGCTTTGCTTTTATCTTCCGCTTCGATGATTCGCCAGCGCGCTTCGCCCAGGCCAAGTCCAATCCTGACTGATATTTTGAAATTCCCATATTCGGTCGTGTGTAATGGATGGGCTGAAAGTTGCTCTTGAATTTCGAGACTTACGGAAAGTGCTTGAGTTAAAGCCGCCTCTAAATTGTTTTTGATCGGAAATAGGGCAGTGAATGCATCTCCTGCAAAGCCGATCACGAATCCCCCGCGGCTATGAACGTTTTCCACCATGGGGTCGAAAACGGATCGCATGACTCCGGCCAGCACTTCCGCTCCGTGCTGGCCATATTGCGCCAGCACATCCGTCATTCTTGAGAAACCGGATGCATCCAATAACAGGGCAACCGCTCGAAATCGCCCCTGAAGATTGCCTGCTGTGTAGTTATCCAAAATAAACTGAGGGACGAGGCGTCGCGTGTTCAATTTTTTATCTTGCTCTCTGGATTTATTTTACACTTTCATAAACGGTGATTGCAAGAGGACTAGGGGAGTACGGGCTTTTCCCGATCTGTCAGATTGACCACAATAGCCTTGCTGGCTCGAATCAGATTTCCCGGCGTGATGAAAATTTCCTCGCCCCATTGTCCCGCGCCTACCCCGAGGATGGGTTCTTTGGCGAGACTCGCCTCCAGAAAAGATCGAAATCCTTCGGGCTGCCAACTGAAAGGCGGAATTGAACCGATAATGTAGCCGGTCGTCTCTTTGACCACTTCCGGCGCGGCCATCTGGATATTGCGTGAGCCAATCGCTTTTTTAAGATTTCCCGATATTGCTGATTGATCCCCGCCAAGCATGATCAACACACGTTCGCCGGTATCGACTTGAAAGATCAAAGTTTTGACAGCTTGTCGTTCTGGGAAGTTCAGCACATGCGCCACAGAGGCTGCGCCTTTTTCTGTGGCGGATGGAAAGCTGCGCGCCTCATATGGAATGTTGAGTTCGTCGAGATGAATGTGAGAAGGTAGTTTCATGAGCCTGTCCTCGATGTTGTTCTCAAATGTTATGCAGTTTGAGATCGGCTGGAAAGATAAATGCCAAACAGAATAAAAAGCGCTCCCCAAATTTTTAGTGTGCCTGGCTCTTCGCCTAAAATAAAATACGCCAATAATGCTGAACCAATCGGCTCTCCCAGATTCGCGGTCGCAACAAGGGATGCGGGCAAGTACCGCAAAGCCCAGTTGTATGTGGAGTGGCCGATCAGTTGCGGAATCAGTGCCAGTAATAAAATCCAAAGATATGTGATGGGATGATATCCCAATGGTGATTCGTGCGCGACGATTATGACGATAATCAACGCGAGTGCAGCTACGCTATACACGACAAAAATATATGGGATAAGCGACATCTTCGCGCGTAATTTGCGGCCAATCACGAGATAACCTGTCACGGCCCACGCACCTATAAGCGCGAGAAAATTGCCCCACATGGCTCGGCCTTCTAACGCGGCGGATAACGATGGACAAGTCAATCCATGATTCCAAGTGCACGCATCAGCCAAGCCGACAATTGTTCCGCCGAAAAGAGCCAGGGCTAATCCGACAAGTGCGGCGCGCGACAGATGTTCCTTCAAAACGATCGGCGAAACCAAAGCCACCCATAATGGCCCTGTGCTGACGAACACAACGGAACTGGCAACAGTTGTGTATTCGAGTGAGGAGATCCAGGTGGCAAAGTGAACGGCGAGGAATAAGCCGGAAAATAAAGCGAGCCACAATTCCTGTCGCGTGATCGCGCCTAGCTCGTCGCGGTGACGCGTGAGGGCGAGCGGCGCGAGTGCAAGACTCGCAAAGGCAATTCGTAACGCGGCGATGACAAGTGAAGGCGCGTCGGTCTGCGCGAAACGGATAAAGATCGAAGCGGTGGAAACAGCTAGGATAGCGGCGAGCAGGCCAAGGCCGGTCTTGAGCGATATCTTGGTCGATGATTGTTTCAAATCCGCGGTGGATAGTTCAGCTGGGGATGAGTCCATATTAGCTTTTTGCGCGCTAGTATAAGCGAAGTATTAGCAAATTGGTGAATCTGCTTGACAGCCTTCCTTTGCAGGAATACAATTTTCATCATAAATATCTTAAATATCTGCTGAACGGCAGACAGACTCAAAGGAGAGGATCATGGCATACGAACTTCCGAAACTTCCATACGCATATGACGCGTTGGAACCGCATATTGATGCTCGCACGATGGAGATCCATCATACTAAACATCATAATGCATACATCACAAATTTGAACGGTGCTTTGGAGAAACATCCCGAGCTGGCGAGCAAACCTTTGGAGAGCTTGCTTGGCGATTTGAATGCAGTTCCTGAAGATGTGCGAATGGTTGTCCGCAATCACGGCGGCGGCACGTGGAATCATTCGATGTTCTGGGAAATTATGGGACCGAAGAAAGGCGGCGCACCGAAAGGCGACTTGGCGAAGGCAATTGACGCGTCCTTCAAGTCTTTCGACGCGTTCAAAGAAGAATTTACGAAAGCCGCGAATGGCCGCTTCGGTTCTGGCTGGGCTTGGCTCGTGAAAAAGGGCAGTGGCTTGGCAGTGGTTTCTACGCCGAATCAGGACAATCCGTTTTCTGATGGTTTCACTCCCATCCTCGGTATTGATGTGTGGGAGCACGCGTATTATCTACACTATCAAAACCGCCGCGCGGACTACGTTGCAGCCTGGTGGAATGTTGTCAACTGGGATGCAGTGGCTGGAAGATTTTCTGCGAAATAAGGCAGGCTCAATTCTGAAAGAGATGGAGTAATTTCCATCTCTTTTTTATATTCGGTCAAGTTCGCAATGTTTTGTCATAATTTGGTCTTGCATGGTTTTAGAAGAACGTTATAATTGCGTCAATCTGAACTATCAAATTCCGAAGGAGGTTTCGCATGACCCATATCGTTACCAGCTTGTGCGTGCGCGACCGCGGCTGCATTGATGTTTGTCCGGTGGAATGCATGATCCCGGGACAGCCTGTCAATGAATGGCCGTGGATTTATATTGATCCCGATACTTGCATTGACTGTGGCGCGTGTGTACCTGAATGTCCGTACGCGGCTATCTTCCCTGAAGATGAAGTCCCCGCGGCGTACACAGCTAAAGGCGGTGAATATATCAGCAAAGTTGGTTTGACCGGTCACTTTGAGGCGACCAATCATCACGGCGGTAAGATTGTTTTGGATACCACCAAACAGCTCGCAGCTGGAGAAGTTGTCAATCTGACTGAAGATATCCAACCCAATTATGAGTTTTTCAAGAGTGGCCCGGGCTACGGCGCTAAAGATAGTGATAATGGTATGTAGTTTGTTTTGATTATAAAAAAGTCAGGCGTGAGCCTGACTTTTTTATTTAACTGATTGAGTTCACGGTTGACGCGCAATATCGAACATACTTTGGCCAATTTGTTTTGCCAAGCGCGCGTTGTCTTCTTCCAGTGCGACCACCACTGTCAATGGCGTGCCCTGCAAGTTAGGCAATGTTCCGCCCATGAACCAGCTGGTGGTCGAATTGTTTTCAGAGGTTTGACTCGAGTAATGCCAATAAGGCTGATCGGTTGAGGCGAAAGCCTGAGCCGCCTCATCTGCCGCCGACGATTGAATCGCCTGCACTGGCTGATTCAATGCTGGCAAAATGACCCATCCCTGCTGGGGCGTTTTCACTGCCAACGCGATTCGCGATGCTGGGACAGTTCCGTGGTTACTCAAAGCCGCGGCTGCCAACGCGACTTGCAGCGGACTGACGCGCAATTGGCTGGTAGCCTTGTTAGTCGGAGCCGGTGCAACTGGTAAGCGTAATTGTGGCGCTTGATAGAAGCCAAGCTTATTATAGAAATTCCCCAACTCTTTTTCGTTTGGCTGCTGACTTCCAAATTGTGCTTGTATCAATGGTTGTGCCAGTGTGCCCAATACATACAATCCTTGCGCGGCGCGATTGAGCAATGGCGCATGCGGATTCTGTACAAGAGAAGATCCTTGTTCGTTTAAGAGATTCGGGTCAAAGGTTGGGTGAGAAGCCATCACCAAAATCTCGCCGCTTTGCGAGTTGAGCAAAATAACTGCGCCGGGATGATTGCCCAACATTCGATCTGCATTGGCTTGTAGTGACAGATCGAGGCTTAGACGCACATCCAAACCGGGCGGGGGAGTGCCGTATAAAAGATAATCCCACCACAATAAACTGGATGGGTTTCCCTGCAGGCCGCGCAAATAATCATCCAAGCTGGCTTCGAGCCCAGCCTGCCCGAAGACGGGTTGGGTATATCCGGTGACAGGTCCTAAATCGGGATAAAGATATTTGCGCTCGTAACTTCCGCTTGCTCCAACAGTCGTATCGATGGGATTGTCTTCGCGGTCTATGATATTGCCGCGCGGTACGTAACGATCGGCAATAGCGCGGCGTGGATTATCGGTGCGTGCTAGAAGGTCAGGGCCGCGTATTACAGTCCACCAGACTCCGCTCAACGCCGCGGCTGCCAAACCAAGGCCAAGCAGAATCGAAACAATCGAGTAAGGCCGTGCAGAATTCAACTGTGCAGGTTCTTCCTCGGCTTGGCCGCCGATGATAAGCAAAAGCAAAATGGCGATAAAAGATGTAAGCAGCGATGAACCACCATACGAGACAAATGGCAAGGTTACGCCGGTGAGCGGGAGCAAGCGAAGGTTTCCACCGATGATGACCAGACTCTGGATGCCGATATATGCCGTCAGGCCGCCGGCCAGTAAACGGCGAAATCTATCCGGCGCGCGTAATGCGGCGCGCATGCCACGGCTGAGAATCAGTCCGAAAACGGTCAGTAAACCAATGATCCCGATGAGACCGTTCTCTTCTGTAATTGCGGCAAAGATAAAATCTGAGAGTGCCACCGGCACGAGTGTTGGGCTCCCCAAGCCAGGTCCGCGTCCGATCGTGCCACCATTTGCAATTGCTAATAGCGATTGAACAATTTGATATGAATGACCACTCGGATCATTCCACGGATTCAACCAGGCATTCACGCGGATATGAATCACACTGATGAAAAAATATCCGACCAACCCGGCTAATGCGAGGGCCGCACCTGTTCCAATTAAAGTGCGGCGGCGGTCAGTTGCCATGTAAAGGATAACTGTAAACAGGAGAATGAAAATAGAAGCGGTGCCGAGGTCTTGTTGAATGAGCAAAATGAGTAATGCCAAGCCCGTGACGAGCAGAGTTGGCAGGATTAGCGGAAAAATTCTTAAGGGGATGGGTAATCGGTCGGCGAGGTAAGCCGCGAGATAAATAATCAATAATAACTTGAGCGGTTCAGAAGGTTGGAAATAAATACCGCAACAGCCCAACCAAAGGCGCGGTCCGTAGCCGCCAGGATTTGTGCCGAACAGCAAAGTGAGCGCGGTGAGGAGCAATCCGCTGCTGAGCAATAAATATTTATAACGGCGCAGAAAATTTAAACTTGAAGGAAGGCGAAGGCCGGCGATGAATATCCCAATGCAAATCACCAGCCAAATCATTTGGCGCAATCCAAAACTCGAGTCGAGTCGCCAAATAGTCAGCAGGCCCCAACCGCTTAGTAAGGCTGCGGCTGGCAACAAATATGGATCGCGCTCTGGCAGATACGACATCGTAGCGCGGTCTGCTACAATGATTAATACAACCCATATTGCAAAACCCAGCCAATGTGACCAGCGATATGTTACATCAAAACTTCTCTCGCGGACGGCTGGCGATAATGTGAGAATGATGGAATATAAAAAGAGGAAAACCGCGGCCCAGCGAAGCAGGCGTCTTTGAATGACATCGGCCATAGAAATTACTTGATGTATTTCTTCACCAGCAGATCCAGCTTTTGGCGCGTGGCGGGCGGAATCATATCGGGACGAGTAATGAGCGCGTTGGCCAACGCGTGGTCGCATGCGCAATCGCGTTTGGGATTCAAGTTGCGCGCCAGAATGCGAATTGCTTCCTGTGCCAGCTCGGTGTTTTTGTTAAGGGTCTGTATCACGATCTCAACGGTGACAGGCGCTTCGCTTACATGCCAGACGTCATAATCGGTAACGTGTGCCATGACCGCATAACACATTTCAGCTTCGCGCGCTAGAAAGGCTTCGGGCGAGGTTGTCATTCCAATCAGCGACATATCCCAGCTTCGATATGTGTTCGACTCGGCTTTGGTTGAAAAACGCGGTCCTTCGATGGTAATCAGCGCGCCACCACGGTGCAGGGTTGTGCCAGTGGTATGTACAGCAGATTCCAATTGATCTGAGAGATCATCACAAAATGGGTTAGCTACACTGATGTGTGCTACGAGTCCCTCGCCAAAAAAAGTGCGCGGTCGATTCTTTGTGTTATCGAAAAGCTGATTGGGAATCACAATGTGACCGGGCGCATATTCCTCGCGTAACGAGCCGCAGGCGCTGATACTGATGATGCGCTCCACCCCCAAAGATTTCAGCGCATAAATATTGGCGCGATAGTTAACTTCAGTGGGTGTGATGTGGTGCCCAATTCCATGACGGGCTAGAAATGCAATTCTGTGGCCTTCGAGCGATCCCACAATGATCGGTGCGCTTGGCTTTCCGAAAGGAGTATCGAGATTGTATTCTTTTGTGTCTTGCAGCCCGGGCATCGCGTATAATCCTGAGCCACCGATTACTGCAAATGTAATAACTTCGGACATGATGACTCCTCGAAACTAGATCGGCATGCTCAAGCTGACGATCAATTGCGTTGCGCCCAAACCAATTTCATCGCCGGTTGTGAGGACAGTTGGTTGGGAAACCGGTTCTTGATTCAGGCGTGTGCCGTTGGTCGAGTTCAAATCTTCCACCCACCATTGGCCGTGATGAAACGTCAGCCGCGCGTGTCGCGCGGATACGGTTTCATCTGAAATGTAAATATCGCAGATTGGATCGCGGCCGAGGATGATTTCCGATTGAAGAAAATGACGACTGCTCGAAGTCTTTTCGCTTCCGCTTCGGACCGTAAGATTGATGCCCGGTATTCGACGCGTCGCCACCCTCTTTGCTTCGCGCTGAGTATCCTGCCAAAGTGTATATAATGCCCAGCCCAAAAACCCGTACAGGGCTAGTGCCAGCAACAGGCGCAGGGCCAGGACGATCAGGCCGCTCATTTATTTTTGAATTTTGCAGTTGAATGGTCTTTTAAGATTGCCGTTGGCCTGTCAGAGCTGGCCGGCTGAAATGGCGCGGTGTCCAACAGGTCCGGTCGTTGAGGCGGATTATCCTGCCCGAAGATCAAAGCTACACCTGCCAGCGAAATCACATCACCGGGATACAAAACCGATTGACTCGCGCGCTGTCCATTGACGAAAGTTCCGCCTGTCGAATTCAAATCGAATAGCACAAAACGGCCGTTGATGGCGCGCAACTGGGCGTGGTTGCGTGAGATGCGCGGGTCGTCAATGACCAATTGGTTGTCCATGCGGCGGCCAATATTGATAACTGTGTTTGTAAGTGGAAATACTTTAACGCCTTCGATGATCAGAAAAGCATTTTCCGGGATACGATCATTTTCGCCGGAGTCGGCGTTTTCGGTTGGGGTACCTTTTGTCTCGGCCATAGGTTCTACTCGGTGAGATGCAATCACATTCACATCTCTGGGTGAAAGCGACTTGTCTGTTGAAATGCTGATCACGGGCCGGGTTGCAAATTTGAGTCCTGCTTCCTGCCCGGCGAGATTTAGCGCATCCGTTAATATTTTCAACAGGCCCGGTTTTTGCCAGCGGGTGGCAGCTTGCGGGTTAACGATGATTGTATAAGCGTTAGGCGCCAGCGATGTGCCGTCTTTTTGTTGGATCAAATTCGCTTGCATGGCCCCGGCCATTTTTTGCACTGCCAAATCTTCCAAATTTTGGCCAGGCAGGGTGTTGAGCAGGCGTACTTCGATCAAATTTTGAAGGCGGGCTTCCAGGTTATTCAGATCCATACTTGCTAAAATTATTATAGAAGGGAGGGGGGGATTCTGCAAGCCCGATTCGTTGCCCCGCCTTTCCTATTTGAAAACAAAAATCCCCGCTATGGCAGGGATTTGATGTACACGGATTTGCCGCAATTTGGACAAATCTCTTCTCCTGTCTTGATCGCAAACCCACAATTGGCGCAGGTTGTTGGTTGCGCACTGCCTAATGGCGCTCCACAGGCGATGCAGGCCGGTTCCCCAACCGGATTGGCGACTCCGCAATATTCGCAGGCAACGCGACTCAATCGTTCGGAAAGTTTCTGTGAGGCGCCCAAGGCTTGAGCCTTCTCACCGATAATCTGCCAAACGCGTTCGCTTAGTTGCAAACTTTCTATATCTTGAGCAATATCATCGAGGCGGGTGAGTAAACTCAATGGATTGCGTAATGCCCATAAGGCAGTTGTTCCTAAGCTGGCAGCTACTCCCAACCATGCTTGTTGCCCGATCTCTACCATTACGCCATCTTCCACTTTTTGCAGGTTGACTGTAATGGCGGTCTCTCCGCCGGAGTTTGCACCGGGTCGAGTTGAAATCTGTACCATTATGATTTTATTATCGCTTTGCGTGAGTGCTTGTGCGCGCAAATTGCCGCGATCAAACTCGGCCAGCAAAGCTTGAGCTATATCTTCAAGAGTCAGTGAACCGTGAAAAACTCGCCGTTCCATCTTTTCGATTATAATCGCCTTCGCGATTCTCCTGAGATTAATTACGAAAATGAAGAGATTCTGGTTTCACTTTTTCTTATTGATATTTGCCTCTGTCACGCTCATTGGATTGTTCTTTTCCGTTTCCGGCCAGACCGTTGTGTTGGCTCAACAGCTGACAGCAACTCCAGCCTCATCAGCAACCGGCGTATTCATCACAGTGACGTATACGGACGAGCCTTCTGTGAATGTACGTAGTGGTCCGAGTACCTTATATGATATCGTGGGCACGCTTGCGGCCGGCGATACGGCTCCCGCTTTAGGCGTTTCGCCGGGTCATGAATGGATTCAAATTTCGTTTAATGGCGGAGTCGGCTGGGTATACAGCGCCTTTGTACAGGTCTCGCCCGGCGCGCTTCAAATTGTTGAGCCGCCGCCGACAGCCACACCTCTGGCTAGCCCAACATGGGACCCAACCCTCGCAGCTATTTTTAACGCGCAACCTACCACAACTCGTTTACCAACGTTCACACCGCCTTCACCTTTAGCTATCCCAAGTTTTACTCAATCAGCACCGGCGCAAACTGGCAACGTTTCATTAGGCGGAATCATTTTAGCTATTGGCTTGGTCGGCATCATAGGATTCCTCCTTTCATTTGTACGACGCGCTTGAAAATGCAAAGTAAGTTATCGTGTTGGTTTCGATATGGTGCCCAAGCTTTGATCGCCTTGGGCATACTCGGATTCTTTTTTCTGATCCCGGCGCAGACAAAAGTTTTTGCTCAACAGCCAACCGGTTCTGTCCCTACTGTGACCGGCACACCCTCCGGTCCGATTGTGAGAGTTTATCAAGACTTGGGTCAGATTACGGTTTATTCCGGACCGAGTTCCTTTGATTATCCTGCCATCGGTTTATTACTTTCCGATCAACAAGTTCCTGCCCTTGGTAGTTCGCCGGATGGCACTTGGATTCAAATTTACTATCCCGGTGTGCCTGGCTCAAGAGGGTGGATTTACGCGCCTTATGTGTCCATTTCTTCAGGATCGAATCTACCCGTTTTGCCAGTTCCTCCCACGCCAACTGCTCTTTCAACGCCGACAATTGATCCTACATTATCTGCCGCTTTTATCACACCTGACGCGCCGCGTCGATTGGCCACGTATACGCCGCCGGCTCCGCTTGTTGTTCCAACGTTTGTGGATGAAACCCCCGCGCCCAGCGCGATCCCAATTGGTTTGTTGATCTTTGGCTTTGGATTTGTGGGCGGCTTGGGCGCATTTATCTCGTTTCTGCGTGGGCGATAAACTTCAAGAATCAAAAAGAGCCGCTTGCCGGCTCTTTTTGATTCTGTTAACAAATTATTAGTTATTGCAAGAACAGGAACCGCCGCA
>DATKNJ010000210.1:0-10210 GCA_035541395.1 Anaerolineales bacterium | reverse complement strand
GAGTTTAATGAAGCAGAAAGAATTGTTGGTTCGATACGAACTATGATGCATTCAAGCGAATGAAGGCTGTCTTTGCTGCCGCGATGGAGGATTACAAAAGTGGTTTCTTGATATCAGTTAGAAATCTTGTTCAAGCTGAAGTCTTCGATAGTGAACTTGAACAAGCAGAGGAACTTCTTTCCAATGGCTACAAGTTGGCCTCTGCAGTAGTCACAGGTGTCGTTCTTGAAACTGCGCTAAGAGACCTTTGCTCGCGCGAAGGGTTAGCCCATTCAAAATTGGACAAAATGAACGCAGACCTTGCCAAAGCCGGAATCTATAATAAGTTGCAGCAAAAAAGAATAACTGCGTTAGCTGATATCAGAAATAGCGCTGCTCATGGCAAGCCAGAAGAGTTTTCTGAAGCAGATGTAGCAAATATGATTCGAGATGTTGAACAGTTTCTGGCTACTTACTTGGCCTAATAAAGCGAGTGTTCTGTCTTGCTTCGTGTGCAGAGGAGGCTGCGATTCGGTGTTCGCCTCGGTGCAGAAAACGCTAGCCGTTTAGCTTCAGTTAGTGAATGGAATGAGTCGATCCATCAAACATATGGAGGTTCAAATGGATTATTCCGACTGTTACATCAACATCCCCGATGTGGAACGGCACTTCCCAGTCTATCGAATCATCACCCGGGAGCGGTTGAAAGAGATCTTCGAGAAACAAGTCAACACCCTTGTTAAACCACATTTATGGGAGGATCCTTTTGAGGATCTCCTCGTAAAAGTTAACGGCCAATTGCCAACGGGCGAATTGGTTGAATTCGGCCAACGGTATGATTTTTACGGCCAGTGTTGGACCCTTAGGGGAAATACCGATGCAATGTGGCGTATCTATTCGGGCGATAAGAAATCAGTCCGCATCAAAGTACGAATCCGAACCCTGATCCAGACTTTTGCGCCGTGGGCTATCGGGCCGGTTTTCATCGGGAAAGTCCGCTACTCTACACAACAAAACCTCCTGAGATGGGCGCGAACGGTGCTGCGCGATGAGGATGATCCCACAATTAACCTTCTCGTGAGGACTCTCCTTGTAAAGCGCGCGGCCTTCTCCCATGAACAGGAAGTACGTCTCCTGTATCTTGATCCAAGGGAGAACCTCGAAACCATCTTTCAGTATCATATCGACCCTCACAAATTCATCGAAGAGATTGTCCTCGATCCCCGCGTTCCTGCTGCAGAAGTCCAGCAAAGCATGGATGAAATCAGGGCTGTGACCGGCTTCCGCGGTCCCATCAAACAATCCGATCTTTATGCCCCTCCGAAGACAATGGTTTTACATCTCGGGGCAGCTTATGAAAAATTTGTAAAAATCGCTCCGAGCACAACTTACGAAGGAAAGTCTGGGCGAAAGGTTCTTGGTATCAACAGCCATAAGCAGCTTATCCTTCCGCCTGCCGAGCTGGAAACATCGAGAAAATAGAAAATATTGCGCGCGTATATCCAGAAAGATTAAAGAGGACTTTGATCATAAGCCGCCCAGCACATCGTCTGCCAGCAGGTAACACTCATCAGCCAATCGACCCCAGCATCCCTGCCCGTGAAGGAATTAGAGGGCTTAATTCAAGAATTAAGCCCTCTAATTTCAAATTTAAACAGTTTAATTTGGAACTTTGACAGTCAAAGTTTGTAGTTTGCCGGGCAAATTTGGAAGCAGGCCGATACTCCCCGTCTCGCTTCCCAAGAAACCGGTTGATACGAAATCGCCCTGAAAGCAACTCCTTTTCGAGCATCACTGCAGAGTGATATGATGCAAGGCAAAAGAAGGCGCTCTTGTGGTTTTGAATCACTTTTAGTTTCATTTCCAGATAAGGAGTTGATTATGTCAAACAAAGTAACCATTGCTGATGCAAAAGCATACGTCCCTCAGTTGGTTCTGAGACATCACGTCCAAAAGCAGGTCCATGGGGATAGTGTAATAGGCCGGATCAACACCCGCCTGGCAGTAATCATTACCAGGATGGTCGGTTCCATGTGGTGTGCATATCTATTTGCACTGCTGGCTCTTATCTCGCTCCCGGCCGCGATTCTCTCGCATAATGCCATTATCATGGTTTCCTGGATAGCACAGACTTTCCTGCAATTGGTGCTGCTCCCGATTATCATCGTGGGACAAAACGTCCAGGCTGCCGCCAGCGACGCCCGCGCCGAAAACGATCACAAGACCCTGCTCGCCATCCATACGTTGACGGTGGACGTGCATGAGATCGCTCAGCAGCAGACCAGAATCCTGAAAATCCTTGAGGAACGAAGCGACGGGGAAGAGAATGTCGCTGAGTAAGTGACGCACTCAACACACATCTACGCCGTTCTCACTTGGCTGAGTCTCGACATGGAAACATGCTGGTAGATCGAATAGAGAAAATATGACGTTCTCCAAAGTGGGCAACATTTCAATCATCGTACTTCTGCTCACGGCGTTCCTCGCGGGATGCGAAAGCCATCCAAGCCCAAAGCTGACTCCGGGATCTACTTCAGTCTCCGTTCCGCAGACATCAAAACAATTCGACCTGTCAAAATACGCCTTTCCAACATCAATCGATCCCTCAAAGCAATATCTTTTTTATCTGCATGGCAAGATCATCGAAGATCAGGGAATCCCCGCGATCGATCCCAATTATGGCGAATATGAATACCAGGCCATTTTGGAAAAACTTGCCAGCTATGGATTCATCGTCATCAGCGAAAAGCGCGCAAAGAACACGGACGGCATGGAATATGCCAAAAGAATCACAGAGCAAGTCAGCACGCTATTAAAGGCTGGCGTCCCGGCAAAAAACATCACCGTGGTCGGCGCCTCAAAAGGAGGCGGCATCGCCATCTTTATATCTCACCTGCTCATGAATAAAGATATCAACTATGTGATCCTGGCGATTTGCGACTCGGACACCGTCCATCAAATGGAACAAAACGGCATAAACCTATATGGAAATGTTCTATCCATTTATGACTCGTCCGACACCGCAGCCGGTTCCTGCCAGGGATTATTTTCATTCTCCGAGGGCAAAGGCCTTTCCAAATCCAATGAGATCGTCTTGAACCTGGGCTTGGGTCACGGCCTGCTTTTCAAACCGTTGGACGCATGGATCGTACCAACGATACAATGGGCTGGTAAGCCTTAAAGCTTGAAGCTCAACTGAAGAAAAAATGATACTCAAAACATTCGGCGACTTATATTGCGAATATAAAAAAACAACGATATACAAACCATGACCATCTCCCCCATTCGCATCGGCGTGCTCGGCGCGGCGGCCATCGTCCCGGCCGCGCTCACCGACCCGGCGCGCTCCACCCCTGAAGTGGAAGTTGTCGCCATCGCAGCGCGCGACCCTCAACGCGCGCAAGCCTTTGCGCGCAGACATCACATCCCGCGCGTGCATCCAACATACAACGACCTGCTCGCCGATCCCAATATCGATGCCATCTATAATCCCTTGCCCAATGGCCTGCACGCCGAATGGACGATCCGCGCGCTGAAAGCAGGCAAGCATGTATTGTGCGAAAAACCGTTTGCTTCCAATGCACGCCAGGCCGAAGAGATGGCCAAGGTCGCGGCCGAAACCGGACTGGTGTTGAGCGAAGCTTTCGCGTATCGTTATCATCCGCTCACCACGCGTGTGAAAGAGATTCTCGCCAAAGGCGAGATCGGCGCGGTGCAACATATCGAAGCCAAGTTTTGTTTCCTGTTGCCCTCGCCGAACAACATCCGCTTTCAATATGAGTTGGCGGGCGGCGCGCTGATGGACAGCGGCTGTTATCCCGTCAGCTTGATTCGTTTTATCGCGGAAGCGGAACCAACTGTCGTTGGCGCACGCACGAAAACGGTCTCTCCGCAAGTGGACTCTCAAATGTCTGCCGATCTTTCTTTTGCGGATGGGCGCAGCGCTCATCTGACCTGTGACATGCTCTCGCCAAAATTGTTTCAGTCCCAGCTGAGGGTGCGCGGCGAGGCGGGAACACTGACCGTGATCAATCCGTATCATCCGCACTGGTTCCACTGGCTGACGGTGCGCGGGCGTGCGGGGAGTCACATCGAGCATGTGCGCGGCGGAAATGTGTACGCGTTGCAACTGCGCGCTTTCGCGCAAGCCATCCGCGGCGAAACAAAGTTGAACACCGATCCCGCGGACGCGGTCCGCAATATGCGTGTGATCGACGCGATTTATGAGAAGGCCGGCTTGCAGCCGCGAGGGATTTAGCCGAACGTGTTATACTAAATTTCGCTCATGGCTTAGTTGGCATGGTCTACGCGAAAGAAAGCGCTCCGAAAATTAATGACTCGGTTCGTCTGTTTATTCTTAGGCAAGCGTAGAAATACTCCAAAAACATCGAAGAAAAATCTGATATGAGAATGGAAATACAAGCTACGAAATATTTATCTATGGAAGAACTTGAAGCCGGGTTGGAATATATTCGTCAATCGCCCAAAGACGAGGGAGAATTAAAGTTAATCGTACGGCGTCCACAGATCGAGGAACGCGAAGTCTTGCAAACAGGTCAATTGGATTTGGATGAAGGCCTCGTAGGCGATACATGGAAAACACGCAGTTCCGGACAGCCGGAATTCGGCAGGCAGGTCACCCTCATGAATGCCCGCACCATTGATCTTCTGGCGCAAGAGCAGGAACGCTGGCCACTGGCCGGCGATCAACTCTTTGTTGACCTGGATTTAAGCGTGGATAACCTCCCGCCCGGTGCGCAATTGCAAGTTGGTTTGGCCGTGCTGGAGGTTTCAAGTCTGCCGCACACGGGCTGCAATAAATTTTCATCGCGCTTCGGGTTGGAAGCGCTCAAGTTTGTCAATTCACCAGTGGGAAAAGGACTCCGTCTACGCGGGATCAATACAAGGATCGTCCAGCCCGGCCTGATTCAGGTCGGCGACGTGGCAAAGAGGCTATAACCGCATGAACTGGATACGTAACCACCTTCGCACGCTTCTCATCAGCTTCATTCTATTGCTTGGCGTGACCGGTGTGTTTGGTTCTTTTCGCGCCTCACGCGCCGAGGAACTTACACCGCGTCTGCAGCCATTGACATCATTCACCGAAAACGATGTGGCTGTGGAAATCTCGCTCATCAAAGACCCCAATGGAAGCACCTGGCTGACCGGCACATTCACGCCGCTGTTGGAACATTTCCATCTATATAGCAAGGACTTACCCAAGACCGGAATTAATGGACAGGGGCGTCCTACACTGATGGAAATTTTGAATCCGAGCAAAGTGAGACCCCTTGGCGAACTCATTGCCGATCAACCGATCAACTCTCACTTCAACTATGCATTGGCAAGCGCGTTACCAGTCTATCCCGAAGGCCCGGTCACATTGCGGCTTCCGGTGGAGCTCCCGCAAAACGGCAAAGACAATACGCGGCTCGAATTATCGGTCACGTATATGGCGTGCAGCCAACAGACTTGTCTGGCGCCCGTGATTGATAAGGTGCTTTCTCTTGTTATTCGACAATAAGAAAAATTATTTCGCCAATTCCCCAACAAACATATCCAACGCCAGGTCCAATGTGACCTGGCTTGTTTTTGCCGCCTCGTCCATCTCGAGCAAACGGTGATAGATCGCTTCGAGCGAAATCATCGTAAAATGCTTGGCCTGTGCATAAGTCTTCTCGGCCACGAATGGATGCACGCCCAACGCTTCCTGCACATCCGGCACCATGCCATGCGCATCGATCACTTCACGCGCCTGCAATAGCAAACGAAATTGCCGGATGATCATTCCCCACAGAGCGAACGCGTCCTCAGTATCCAACAAACGATGTAACAGTTTCTGCGCTTCTCCTGCTTGACCGTTCGCCAGCGCGTCGACCAGCGAAAAAATATCTGGTTCAGCGGTGACGATGCTGACCGCTTCCACATCCTCGACCTTGACCGGCCGCGCCCAGTTGACGTACGCCAACAGTTTGGCGATCTCCATCCCCGCCTGACGCGTATCCACGCCGACCATCTCGGCGAGTTTCGCGGCGGCGCGCGGTTCGATCTGTCCGTTTTGGTTTTGCGCTTCGCTGATGATCCAACCCGCCATGTCACGCGGCGCGGGCAGCGCATAACGCTCCAATTCGATTCCATTCTTGCGCCCCCATTTGACCAGCCAATGTTTATCGTCTTCTTTATCCTGCCGCGTTTTATCTTTGTAACTTTTCGTGTCCACTGCTTCGTGCAAGATCAATCGCGCCGTATCCGGCACATTGTTTAAAAATTCCTCAAACTTTTTACGCGTCTCGGGTGTGTTGTATTTCGCGGATGGATTCGCCAGCAGCACTAAACGTTTCGGCGCGAGGAATGGCATGGCATTGACCGCGGTGTTCAAGTCGTTCTCGGTCATCGTGCGCGCCTCGAGCCGCGCGGTGTTCATGTCCGCGCTGGTGGGATCGCTGAAATCCGCGGCGAACTCGTTCAAGCGCCGCGCGATTGCGAATTCATCGTTGCCGAATAAAAAGTAAACGTTGGGCATTTTATACCGCCGCAGAGTCGCGGAGACTCAGAGAGAAATCTCTGTGACTCTGTGTCGCAATGGCTAATTCTTTGTAATGACGCGGTGAACACCTTTGCGGACGAGGACCACATCTTCGACGCGCAAGTTGCCCATCTCCGCTTCGGTTGTGACTTTGGCTTGCAGCAACGGCCCCAGTGGTTGACTCAGCAACCAGCCGATCACGCCAAAGATCAACGCAAAGGGCAACATGAATAAACGTCGACGCGTGGACTTCGCTCCGCTTAACGGCAACCAGGCCAGGGTCCCCGCGAGAAGTGCAGTGGTGGCAAAGTTCGTCCCGCAGCCCGCGTGGATCGCGAGATTGCGCTCGCCGGCCTGCAAGCGAGTCAAGGCTTGTGTGATGGCCGCGGTCAAATCTTCGGTTGGCACATCCGCAAGGATAAAAAATCCGGTTGGGTTGGAATGGCCTGCCATCGGGCGATCGGGAAATTTGCCTGAGAGCACGTGCAGCGTGGCGTGTTCGAGAGCGTGATTGCGACGGGTTTCGAGAATGAGGGGAAGATCAAGGATCATGCGATGATTATACCTTGCCAATCGACTCGCTTTACGCGATGGACAGAAAACTTAAACTGCAAGAAACAAAGACCGCGAAGGAAAAAACATCTTTGCATCCTTCGCGTCTTCGAGGTGAAAACATTGAAATTGGGAATGTCAGCAATTAACGTTTGTTCTCTTCAAACGCGTGATAGGTTTCCAACAAACTGACCAAAATCTGATCGGTAAAAGCGTGCATCTTGTGAAGCATCTCCTCCCAAGCCTGGCCCGAAAGCACATTGGCCTCGCGATACACTTTCATCATCGACTCGATCAACGCATTGCGAAAAAACAACAAGGCGCGCGTGGCGTCCACTTCATTGAGTTGATTTCTGCGCGCACGCAGGGCATAGTCGGAACCAATCGCACGCGCCTCCGATTCTGCGCCCTGGTCTTCCGAGGCCAGATACGCCATCATTCCATGAAACAACCCGCGCGCGCTCTGACGATATTCGGTGCGCGCAGCCTCATCCAGTTTTTGATACCAGCCTTCGGCTTGCAAATTGGCCTCGCCGATTTGCATCCGCACATTCTTCATCGCCATTTGCATCACGCCATCCGGCTCGGCTTTCACTTGCCGTGTTGTCTTCGACCACAACAGGATTTCGTCACGGCGATAGCGCCGATGCCCGCCCGAGGTGCGATGCGTGGGCAACACACCTTTATCGGACCACGACCGCACCGTGCTGGGATGCACGCCCAACAATTCCGCCGCGCCGCTCAGCGAAAGCCATTCGTCGCTCATCTCACTCCGAGGCCATGGAAACTTTTTCCACGAATGATGGTTCCTCCGCTTGTTTGCGGAAAGCGGCCACATCGATGCGCGCCAGCATCAAGGCAGCAATGAACAACATAAAGGCTTCGATTCCAAACACGACCAAATACCCGCTCAAAGCCTGACCTGAAAGCTGCGTCACCGCATCGCGCACTATGCCGCCCAAAACGGATCCCGCCAAACGCGACATCGCGTTCGAGACGCCCCACGCACCGATGTAGAGTCCCACTTCGCCGGGCACAGTCAAGTCGAACATCAAAGACAGATTTGCAACCGTGGCGAGTCCGGTGCCGAGGCCGAGAAGAGTCACACCTGTGTAGAAGACCGATTTACTTGCCATAATTCCGCTGACGAGAATCACAATAAAACCAGCCAGCGCGCCGAGATTTCCGGCTTGCGCGACGATCCGTTTGGAAACGCGTCCTTCGAGAATCCCCGCAATGATAATGGCGATCAACACGAACGTGCCCCACATCGAAGTGATGCTGGTCGTCTGCGAGACCGTCATGCCGAAGGCTTGCGCGCCAAATGGTTCCAACAAAATATCCTGGCCGAGGATGGCGGCCAGCAACAGGAACAAATAGATAAAGAAAACGCGAGCAACCGGATTGCGCATGATGACAGAAGTCATTTGTTTGAAAGTATACGCCTCCGCCGCGGCTTGAACAGAGTCCGCTTTGGTGCGCGGCTCCAGCCAAATAAGGCCGAGCAAGCCAAGGATCAGTGCGGATGCGCCGACCACGTTGAAGGCATGCATCAAGTTTTGTGGCGTGTACGGATTCACCATCACGCTGAGTCCGATTGCCGTCAAAATAATGCTGACGATCATCATGAACCACATCACCGCGACGGTTTTACCGCGGCCCTCTTCGCCGGAGAGTTCGGAAGCCAGCGAGAGATACGAAACCGCCGACAAGTTGTAGCCCATGCCCCACGCACCGAAAGCGACCAGACCCGCCAAAATGCCGAGACCAAAATTTTGTTTGAGCAGGAATGCGACTTGCGGTGAAACCATCACGCCAATCACGCACAGGATCAGACCAGCCAGGATATAAGGCGTGCGTCGAAAACCGAGAACCGGATGTCGGTCCGAGTAAGAACCGATGGCAACTTGAATCGGGGAGAATAAATAAGGCAACGAAGCGAGCACCGCGACCAGCGTGGCGGAGAGCGCCAGTTCTTTGATCATCACGCGGTTGAGCGTGCTGTTGATTGGGACAAGTGTGATGGCAACTGCCACATGAATCAGACCGAGTTGGATGCGTTTGATAAACATATCTACCCTACAAATAAATTGGCTTAAACAGGGCAAGGGCGTTGGGACGCCCTCACCACAGTTTCCCGAATTCTACGTTTTCGGGAGAAGTTGTCAATGTAGGTTTACTTAGATTTTTACCGGTTCGCTGGCCTTGATCGCGATCTGATGTTTCTTGAGTCCTTCGGCGAGATAATAGCTGCCAATCACAAAAGCCGCCGCGGCGACTTGCAGGATGATTCCCTCCCAGGTTGCATAAATGCCAAACCAGGTTCCGACCCAATATGGAATATCCAAACCGTTGATTAAGTGGATCGGCATCCAGCCCACCACTTGCATCACATGCACCGTCGTGCCGACGATCTGCAAAAGGACTCCGCCAATAAAGATTCCGGTCACAACTAAAATCTTCATGTAAGGCAAACGTGTCTGCAATTGGAAAGTCACCGCACCGACCAGGCCAACCGCCAACAACGCCGCGGCCACACCAAGAATTACTACCGTACCACCTGCTTCTAATACTAACGCTTGCAGAAAGAGCACGATCTCAAAACCTTCGCGATAGACGCTGGTGAATCCCAACATCATCAAGCCTAACCACAATCCCGCCTCGCCGCCGATTAACTGTTTCTTCTTCGCATGGAAGTTTGCCAGCCAATCGGTCCAATACGTTTTGTGGAAGAACCAGTTCGTAATCACAAGCAATACAACGATGGCAATGATCGAGACCACAGCCTCGAGTTTTTCGCCATAGCGCGCCAGTGATTGCAACACGCTGTGCGCCAACATCCACGTCAAGGCGGTGACGGCAACGGCCAATGCCACGCCCGCCCACATCGGTTTGCGATACTTGCGTTCTTCGGCGCGCTTCATGCTGCTCATCAAAGACGCCAGAATCACCACAGCTTCCAAGCCTTCGCGGAAAACGATCAACCCGGCATTGGTGGCCACCGCAGCCGGCGCGCTGGTCATGCCCAACGCTTTTTGCGATTCAGCCAATGTCGAATCCAGCGCGACGCGCGTGGCATTGATTTCATCATAAGAAGCCTGGTTCTTGATCAGATAAGCCAGGCCTTTGTGTTCGCCTTGACCGTTCCAAAAC
>DATKNJ010000209.1:0-7197 GCA_035541395.1 Anaerolineales bacterium | reverse complement strand
TGTTCTCCACTCTCCACACCTCTCGCCTCACACAACACCGCGTTCCCCTCATTCAACACTTCGCGAATCGACGGCAAATCCGCTGAGACAATCGCGCGCCCCGCGGCCATATACTCGAACATCTTCATCGGGTTGATCACTTCGGCAATGTCCTGCCCGCTGCTGGCCTCAATCGAACGGCTGTACGGCATCAGCAGCACGTCCGCCGCGGCCTGAACCAACGGAATGCGCTCGTGCTGCACAAAGCCCGTCATCGTCACGTTCGTCAGCGCGGCCTCACGCAATTTGCCGCGCCAGGATTCCACCAACTCCGGGGTGCCGCCCACCCACAAAAAATGGACGCGCGGCATTTGCTTCGCGAGTTCGAACAACAAGTCCGCGCCGCGGCCAGGATAAATATGACCGGTGAATCCAACGGTCAAACCTTCAGGCAGATTCAATTGGCGACGCGCTTCGGC
The DNA here is from genome assembly GCA_035541395.1 of Anaerolineales bacterium. GTDB lineage: Bacteria > Chloroflexota > Anaerolineae > Anaerolineales > Villigracilaceae > JACPVF01. The sequence goes on along the minus strand of DATKNJ010000209.1, from coordinate 6,739 downwards.
GGGACTCGGCAGATTCTGATAACGTTCCAATTCGACGCCGTTCGGCGCGACCAGCACCGCTTCATCATCGAACCGAATTTTGGTCGAGCGTTCCAACGCGTTCCTCAGCGTTGAGGTGGTGACCGTCATCAGTTTGCGCCCGCGCGTTTTCCAAAACTGACGAAGCCACCACGCGCCCATCAGTCCGGCCACATCCGCGTGCATCTCGAGTACCGCGGGATAACCATTCCAAAGTCCGAGCACAGCCGATTGCGGAAGCCACGTATAGATCAAGTCCGCGTGGAATCTCTTCGCGGCGCCCTGCGCGTGGAGAATGAAGTCAAAGCGTTTGAGTTGTTTATTTGACGGGAGCAGTTCGAGGTCCGGCACGCGGCGCAGACCATAATGCGCGGCGAGAGTCTCTTTGGAAACGGGATTCACTTCCGCGGGCGCGAACATTCGCACGTCGTGATCCAATTGCATCAAGGCCTGAGTCACTTTCATGGCTTGGATCGAGTTGGCCGTGAGCGAGGGAATGCGCGAATTGGTGATGACTGCAATACGCATAAGAATGTTTTACCACGAAGACTCAAAGACACAAAGTCACGAACCAATTAGATTCGTGTCTTCGAGACTTCGTGACTTTGTGTTGATCTCTTTCATCCCGCGCCAGACCATCGCACCGACTGAAGCCACATAATAAAATGAAAGCAACGCGGCTTCGGCCACATAACCAAAGCGCGGCACGAACAAAAACGCTAGCGCCACTTTGATAATGCCTGCAATCACTGTGGCTTTGATCGGATATTCCGGCAAGCCGAGCGAAAGCAACAACGGGCGATTCCAAAAGAATGTGTAATTGAAAGTAAGCCCAACCAGCAAAGCCATCAACGCGGGATAAGCGCTCTCGTATTGCGCGCCGTAAATCCACAAAATCCAACGGCCCAACAATATAAAACCAATCGCCTCTGCCAAGTTATAGACAAACGACAGCGTCGTCACTTTGCGCAGGAAATCGCGCAAGCGCGGCCAGGCTTTTTGCACAATCAGTCGATTGATCTCTGGATACGTGGTGGTGATGAACGGGTCGGCCATCACTGAAAGTAAACCAATGATCGTATACGCGGCTTTGTAATAACCCGCGGCGGTGCTGGAGAGGAAGAATCCAACCCACACGATTTCACTCTCGCGAAAAATCTTGATGACCGTGCCGCTGATATTGGAATTGATCGCGAACCAGCCGACTTCACGATACGAGTGGATGGCTCTGAAAGAGGCCTTCCACCATCCCGCGCCGAGCACGCGCCGCAATTGAATCTGTGCGAAGATGAACATCCCCAATCCCAAAATGGATTTGCCGATCAGATACGCGATCAATACCGTTACGACACTTCCATGCAGGAAAAACGCGCCCGCGATCACCACCGCACAAATGATGTTTTGAATTAAGTTGATCGTTCCTTGAAACTTGACTTTATCGGTGATTTGTAAAATACCGAGCGATGTTTCGTAATTGAAGTTCGCCAACAGACCAATCGAAAACAAACTAAACATCCAGGCCGTGCCCGGCGTTTTGGAAATGTATTGCGAGGCCAGAGTCGAGGTCAGCACCACGAAGATAAAGGCCAATATCGAAACCGTCGCTTCGGTCAGCGCGGCCGTTTTGATCAGCGCCGAGGCCCTTTCCTTTTCACCGCGCTCCACATATTCGCCGCCGTAACGCACCACCGATTCACTCATGCGAAACGACAGGATGCTGTTCACGGTGGAGGCATAGCCCATGACGAGCCCAACCAGGCCGAAACCTGCCACGCCCAACAGGCGCGCCGACAAAATCCCCTGCCCATAACTCAACACCAAACTAAGGCTGTTGCTGCTAAACAAATGCGCGCTGTTTTGAATGACTCTCCCCAACACACTATCTTCGCGCCAATGGGCCAGCGTTGCGCGCCAATCCGTCACGTGGTGATTACCTCGCGCGCCCATTCGTGTTCCGCGTTATACCACTCAACCAGACGCGTGATTCCCTCGCGCAGACTCACCTGCGGTTCCCAACCGAGCAATTCACCCGCTTTGGTTACATCCGCCCAGTTCGTGAACATATCGGCCGGGTTGGCAGGCCCATATTGCACATTGGCTTTTTTCCCAAGGATCTCCTCGGTCAACTTGATCAGGTTATTGATGGTGATCACTTCATGGCCGCCCAAATTGATAATCTCATATCCGACCGGCTTCAACGCGGCGATGATGCCGCGCACAATATCATCGATATAAGTAAAGCCGCGTGATTGTTCGCCATCGCCGTTGACGCGCACCGGGCGGTCCTCGCTGATCCATTGCACGAAGCGGAAGATCGCCAAGTCTGGTCGTCCCGCCGGACCATAGACCGTGAAGAAGCGCACCACAGTCACATCGATTCCGTGCAGATGATGATAGGCATGCGCCATCGCTTCGGCGCCTTTTTTGCTGGCCGCGTACGGTTGTAATGGTTCGCTGCTCGAGGCGGTTTCTGGCGTCGGGTAAGGAGGATTCGCTCCGTAAATGCTGGAGGTCGAAGCCAGGATGAATTTCGGAATCTTATTATGCCGACATAACTCCAGCATGTTCACCGCGCCGAGCACAATCGATTCAACAAAGATCCACGGATTCTCCACGCTGGCGCGCACGCCCGCCCATGAAGCCAGGTTGATCAAACCATCATATTTCTTTCCGGAAAGTTGCAAGAAAACATCGTGCTTATTGGCAATATCAATTTTATGAAACGTAAAGCCCGGCATGGATTGCAAACGCTTCAGCCGATATTCTTTTAAGCGAACATCATAGGCCTCATTGATATTGTCCACGCCGGTCACCGTATGGCCCGCCTGAATCAACATCTCACTCGTGCGCGCGCCGATGAAACCGGCCGCACCGGTTACTAAATAATTTGCCATTACAACCTCTCGACGTTCGACGCGTGCTTGCCCAACTCGCCGGTTGCGTTACGCGTATCGAACACGAACCGCGCCGATTTGACCACCGCTTCGTAATCATAAACTTTGTGATTGGTCACGATGACCACAACGTCCGCCTCGCTGACGGCAGGCATCACGTCCGCGATACTATCCATGTGCCAGCCTTCATCTTCGTGATGAATATGAGGAATATATGGATCGTGATACTGAACCGTCGCGCCTTTGCGCATCAACAAACCGATCACATCCAGTGCAGGCGATTCACGCAGATCATTGATATCCGGTTTATAAGCCACGCCAAGGATCAACACCTTCGAGCCTTTCAACGTTTTGCCGCGCGTGTTCATCGCGTCCAGCACGCGGCTGACCACATAACGCGGCATATTGGTATTGATCTCAGAAGCCAGCTCGATGAAACGCGCATTGTAATTAAAAGATTTCATCTTCCACGAGAGATACAGCGGATCGATTGGAATGCAGTGGCCGCCCAATCCCGGTCCGGGCGTGAACTTCATAAAACCAAATGGTTTCGTCGAGGCCGCGTCGATCACTTCCCACACATCCACACCGAGACGCTCACAGATCATCGCCATCTCATTGACAAGTCCGATATTGATCATGCGGAACGTGTTCTCCAACAACTTGGTCATCTCCGCCGCTTCTGCCGAAGAGACTGAATGAATGTGTTTGATCGCGCCTGCGTACCAGACCGCGGCCACCTCGCTGCACGCGGGCGTGATTCCTCCCACCACTTTTGGCGTATTCAACGTAGTGAAATCTTCGCGTCCCGGATCGACGCGCTCCGGTGAAAACGCCAGGAACCAATCCTCGCCAACTTTGAGTCCGTGCTCTTCGCCAAGTTTTGGCAACAACACTTCGCGCGTCGTGCCGGGATACGTCGTCGATTCCAACACCACAACCATTCCCTTGTGCATATATTTGGCAAGCTGTTCAGTGGCCGAGATAATGAACGACATATCCGGGTCGCCAGTTTGACGCAAAGGTGTTGGCACACAAATACTGACCGCATCCATTTCCTTCAAGGCGGCGAAATCGTTCGTGGCTTTTAGTTGCCCCGATTTGATCAGCTTCGCAATCACTTCGGTTTTCACATCGGGGATGTACGAGATACCTTGATTCAACAAATCGATCTTTTCCGCGTCCGGGTCCACGCCTGTAACATAAAACCCCGCCTCGGCAAATACAACCGCCAGCGGCAAGCCAACGTAGCCAAGTCCAAGGATGGAAACTTTCGCCGTCTTTGCGCGCAGGCTTTGAATGAGAGTATCTTTGATGGTCATTCTTTCCTTAATAGTACAGAGATAATGCAGGACGTTATAAAATAAACAACGTCAATTTCTGCTCACATATCAGAATAAACTTAATTGTTTTGGATCGTCTTTCGGAGGCTCTTCCGCTTTTTCTATGGAAACGGATTTTCCCAACCCGGCCCGCGCCTGCTTCAACAACTCCGGCAGTTTGGCAAAGTCCGCCATGATCGCGGGTTTGAGCGAAGCCTGATGCAACGCCGCAGCCGGATGGAACATGGCGATCACATATCGCTCGCCGACTTTGCGCATCTGTCCATGCACTGAACTGATCTTCGCGCCGGGCATGAACTTGCCCATCGAGAAGCGGCCCAACGTCACGATGATGCTCGGGTTGATGGTTTGAATCTGTCGTTCCAGGTATGTATCGCACGCGGCCAATTCTTCCGGCAACGGATCGCGATTTCCCGGCGGCCTGCACTTGACCACGTTCCCGATCCACACATCCGAACGCTTCAAGCCAGCTTGCGCCAATAACTGATCGAGGAACTGTCCTGCCGCGCCTACAAATGGCCGGCCTTGTTCGTTTTCGTGAAAGCCCGGGCCTTCTCCAATAAACATAATCTCGGAATGGGCCGGCCCTTCACCGGGCACTGATTTTTTTCGCGAGTGATGCAAAGGACATTTCGTACAAACCGATACTTCCTTGGCAACTTCTGCGAGAATTTCTTCGGCGCTCATAAGCACTCCCATGGACAATCAATGTCTGGCGAAAGCTTCCAGAGAATTCAAACTCATCAAGATCGCGTCTTCGCTATTATCTTTGTAATAACGCGCGCGGCGTCCATCTTCCACAAAACCAAATTCACGATACAACTTTTGTGCGGCCTCGTTGCTTGCACGCACTTCCAAAAAAGCAGTCTCTGCACCTTCGCGGGCCGCGGCTTCCAAACCATGCTTCAATAGCTGACGACCAAAGCCCTGTCGGCGGAAATCCGGATGCGTGGCAAACGTCGCGATATGTGCTTCATCCACAATCATCCAGATCACCATCAAGGCCACTACGCGGCCATCCAATTCACCGACCCAACAACGCGCCGATGGATTGGCATTGATCTCGAAACGAAATGAACGTTCCGGCCACGGCAGGGCAAACGATAAATGATCAATTTCATGGACGGCGGCTAAATCAGCTTCCGTCATCCGTCGGATCGTGAGGTTCATCCCGGCACAGGTTCAGCCACATGTAAATAAATCGGAGCCAGCGAGGCAGCCTGGTCCACATGACCGGCCTGCCAGCGCGTCCACGCCAACTCGGCCAAAATCGCCGGGCGGCGAACGGATTGCGCGGCGGAAACCAACATCACATTCACGCGTTTACGCGCCAACCGCTGACGCTCCTCCGCGTTGAGTTCGCCACACACGATGGTCGGTTTGGAAATCGACGCGGCCAGCGAGTCGACAGTTTCGACTCGCGCTGGACCCTCAGCCTGCCAGCTTTCCTTCACGGCTTTATACCAGCCGACAGCGAGTCTGCCGCGTCCCGCTTGCAGAACCGTGACCAATGGTATTTTCACAACAGCTTGCGCGGCCGCGAGAACATCCATGGTAGGAATGCCGATCAACGGAATTCGCCGCGCCAAAGTGATGCCTTTGGCAAACGCCAAGCCCACGCGCAGACTGGTGAACGAGCCGGGACCGATCGCCACGCCCAAAGCGTTGACCGAGTCCATCGTCGCGCCGCAGCGAGCTAAAAGTCCCGCGAGCGCCGGGGCCAATTCCACCGTGTGATGCTGGCCGCTCGTCCAAACCGATTCGCCCAACACCTGTGACTCGTCATAGAGGGCCAATCCAATTTGCGCAGTGGATGTATCAACGGCCAATAACATCAAGCAGCTCCAAACACAGATTGACGAAGTTCATCCAACAACGCGTCGTAGCGTTTGCCTTTGGACTTGAAGCGCATTTCGCGCTGTTCTTCGGCCAGATATTCGAGGTTAACCCAAATACGGTCGCGGGGAATCAGGCTTTTCATACGCTCTGGCCATTCGATCAGCAACGCGCCTTCAGCTAGCATCGAGTCGAGGTCGAGCTCTTCCGCTTCAGGGGCGGAGTCGAGGCGATAGGCGTCCATGTGAAAAAGCTGTTGACCATCCGCGCGGCGATAAATATTGACGAGGATAAAAGTCGGGCTGGATACTGAATCCAGCGAACCCCATCCTTGTGCGAGGCCTTGCACGAAAGTAGTCTTACCCGCGCCGAGATCGCCCTGCAAACAGATCACATCGCCGGGTTGCAGCGAAGCGCCCAAACGCATGCCCACGCGGCGCGTTTGCTCCGGGCTGCGACTGAAAAAATCGAATGTGTGGGCATCCAAAATGGGCATGGGAGGAAATTATATCGCGTTGCATTCTACACCAAAAACATGTAACGCACTGCAAAGTGCGTTACGTTGATTATTTTAGTTGTTGTTTCACAAATTTATGGAGTTGATGTGACTGTCGGTGTAGCTGTTTCGGTTACAGTTGTACTGCTGGG
>DATKNJ010000208.1:0-11702 GCA_035541395.1 Anaerolineales bacterium | reverse complement strand
TTTAAACTTACATCTAGTGTGCTACGGCTTGAAGAAATAGAAGCAATTTTCATCTCACATCTCTCAGACTTTGTAGAATGGTTCTCCCAATAAAGTTCGACTATAGAATTTATAAAGTAAATGGAGGGCCAACCCGTTTATAACATAGAGGGAGGCCCTCCCAAATTAGAGGAATATCGCCGTATTTCTTACTTGGTCATAATCGTCACGGGTTGACCGTTGCAAGTGACCTTTCCAAGAGCGGCCTCAACCTGTTGCAGAACTGCATCAGGCAACGGGACGAAACCAAGAGCGGTCGCGCGTTTGGTAGCAGACGGGTCAGTCAAGAACCAATGGAAGAATTCCAACATCTTCTGTGCCTTGACACAATCGGTCATGCTGGTGGTGTGAATAATGTCGTAGGTATAACCAGTGATCGGCCAGCTTCCATCACCGCCACCGTTTACGATGACAGCTGTCAAAGCGGGAGTAAAGGCGTTGGCAAAATCGTTCATCGCAGAGGCAACACTATCGGGGCCAGCGGTAACCGTCTTACCAGCCTTGTTGACCATCTGAGCGAAAGAAATACCGTTCGCCTTGGCAAAGCTGTATTCAACATAGCCGATGGCATAGGGGGTATTCTGGACAACAGCGCTCACGCCCTGACTGCCCTTGCCACCAATACCATTTCCAGTTTTATCGGCAGGCCAATCAACCGTCGTGCCGTGGCCAGCAGTCCAGTCGCTGCTGAAAGCAGTCAACGCGTTAGTGAAGATTTCGGTCGTGCCAGAGCCATCGGAGCGATGCACAACCGTGATCTGTTTGGCAGGCAGTTTGGCGGCAATTTGCGGATTGAGGGCAGTGATTTCCGGATCATTCCATTTGGTGACTTTGCCGTTATAAATGTCAACTAACGCCTGACCGTTAAGAATGACGACCGGGTCTTTGGTTGGGTCTAATTCAGGGATGTTATACATAATCACAACCGCGCCAGCCAAGATCGGGAAAATCTGCAAGTCCTTGCCTTGAGTGGTTTCATCTGCGGTAAGAACTGAATCGGAACCGGCAAAATCAACAGTGTTACCGATAATAGCTTTCTTGCCAGCGCCTGAGCCAACACCTTGATAGTTGATAACGACAGAGGGATCAATCAAAGGATAAGCATAAGCCCAGTCAGACATGGCCGGCTGTTGGAACGTACTGCCTGCACCATTGATTTGAACAGAACCAGCAGGAAGTGGAGTCGGCTGCGACATATCGGGCGTGGCGGTCACAACCTGATTCACCACCTGGGTTTGGACAACAGTCACCGGCGTAGCGGGTGTGCCGCAGGCTGCCAGCAAAAAGCTCAAGGCAACCAAGACAAACAATGTAGGGCGAACGAAACGAGTCATTCTTTTCTTCTCCTTGTTTAGTATTATCCGCATAATACCAACCGGCTTTTAAGAGCAAAGGAAGAAATGGTTAACATCTTGTTAAAAGGCCATGTGACCTCCTCGTTAAAATAACTGTCCGCCATTGGACCTGGCGGACAGTTACCTCCGAGAGGAGATAAAAAATAAGGAGGAAGAAGCTGTTCTACCGAATCAACTCGTTTTCAACCGGGCTTATCAACGCAGGCATGGGACTTTCATCCCAAGTCCAGGTATTCAAATCGGTCAACGCACGAAAGGCTGTCAGGTCCAATTGCAGAGGCGTAACAGAGACACATCCTTCCGCGAGCGCGCCGACGTCCGTACCGCGTTCAGGGACGCCAGTTGGAGCGTCGCCGCCGATCCAATAGTAAGGACGGCCGCGCGGATCGATACGCTCATCCAGCCGGCTGTGATACACGCGCAATCCCTGACGCGTGAGGCAAATACCGCGGATTTTATCCTCAGGCAGGAACGGCACATTGACATTCAGCAGGATTTCCTGCGGCAGTCCGTTCTCGATCACTTGATGGACCACTCGCGCCGCGGCGCGCGCAGCCGGACCAAAATCCAATTCACCGACATGACCTTCGACGGTTTCCAGCGAAACCGCAACACCCGGCACGCCAGCAATGACCGCTTCCATCGCAGCCGTGACCGTTCCGGAATACGTCACATCATGACCCAGATTGGCTCCAACGTTAATGCCTGAAACCACTAAATCGATTGGCTCCTTGAAATAACCCAGCGTGGCCAACGCCACGCAATCAGATGGAGCGCCATCACTGGCGAAGGCTATTGTTCCATCTGCCAGCCGCGTCTCGCGGACGCGCAAAGCGCGATCCAATGTTTTGACGTGTCCGCCGCCCGACCAATTGCGGTCAGGGGCGAGCACACTTACTTTGCCTAACTTACGCATTTCCTGCACAAGGGCCAACAAACCCGGCGCAAGAACGCCATCGTCATTCGTAACCAAAATATTTTTCATTCAAATCAAACTCTATTACTTTCTGTTTCAAGAAATTTATGCCGCTTTCGAGCAACATCGATGCCGACCACACAGGTCAGGCATATCAACATAAAGACGAGGAATATCATTTCCATATTACAAGTCCTTTTCTTACAGTGAGATGATAACAAACGCAGTTTAAATCTGTAAGAAGGGGAAGTTAACAACCAGTAAACAATTTTGGGGAGGAATTGTACGAATTTGGATCGCCTCAGTGTTGACATTGCAGAGGCGAATTACCGATTTGCTAACAAAGCCGTGATGATTGGCGTTCCAATTTATGACAACTATTAATGAGGCCAAACGTATACCCACTGTGATAATAAAACAAACATCGAAATTTTCAACGTGAACGACTCATTTCCTCGGAGGGCAAGATGAGCTTCGAATCGGACTCAAATTTGGCTGGTTCCATTACCCGGGCCGCCAGCAAGCAGACATATTACACAATCAAATTCCTGGTCGACCGCGAAAGAATCCCGGACGCGTATCGCGCTTACGCCTATTTCCGTTGGGTGGATGATATTCTCGACAGCGAAACCTGCGAAAGGTCCGAGCGAATCGCTTTTTTGATTCGCCAAAGATCGTTGATGAATCGCTGCTATTGTGGTGAACAGCTGCGCGACGTAAACGTCGAGGAACAAATGCTGGTCAACTTGATCCAACACGATGGCGAGAAAAACAGCGGATTGGAAATGTACGTCCGCAACCTGATGGCCGTCATGGCATTCGACACGGAGCGGCGAGGCAGCCTGATTTCGGAAAAAGAGCTAAGCGATTATTCACAACTGCTCGCCACCGCAGTCACTGAAGCTCTGCATTATTTCATCGGCCACAGATGTAAAGCTCCAAAGAATGAAATGCGCTATCTCGCCGTTGTCGCAGCACACATCACGCACATGTTGCGCGACACGTTCGACGACAACCAGGCTGGTTATTTCAACATTCCGCGCGAAGTGTTGGACGCGCAGGGTTTGACTCCATTTGACATTCAAAAGGATGCGTATCGTGTCTGGGTGAAAAGCCGGGTCGAGTTGGCGCGCTCGTATTTTGCAACCAGCAAGAGTTATCTCGCGCAGGTTCAGAGTTTGCGTTGCCGCACGGCCTGCCTGGCTTATACCGCGCGTTTCGAAGAAGTATTGAACTCGATGGAACGCGATGGCTACATCTTGCGGCCGGCTTATGAGGAAGGTAAGACTCCGAAAGCCGCAGTGCACATGATTTGGTCATCACTGACCGCACTTTTAAATATGCAGCCGCATGCAACCTTGCTCCCCGAAAAACAGGGTCATCTCAGGTCGATTGGTCAAAACAATGAGTAAATCTCTTTCGGTGATCGTCATCGGCGCAGGGATCGGCGGGATCGCATCCGCAGCTCATCTCGCACAACATGGACTACACGTAACTGTGTTGGAGAAGAATTCGCGGCCCGGCGGTCGCTGTGACCGATTCAGCCGCGACGGCCACGTCTTCGATACAGGCCCGACTTTAATGGTGATGCCGCTGTTATACGAGACGGAATTCGAGACATTGGGAACGCCTCTGCGCGAGGTGTTGGATCTGCAACGCGTCGATCCGACTTATCACCTGGTCTTCGACGATGGCGCACAACTGGCTCTGACTTCTGACTTGAGCAAAATGTATTCGCAGTTAGAGGCGCTTCAACCTGGGAGCTATGATGGCTTTCTGCGTTACGTGGAAGAAGGCCATCGCCATTACCAGCTCGGCATGGAGCGACTCGTCAACCGCGACTTTCGTAAGCCCACTGACTTTTTCAATCTTAAAAATCTGCCGCTATGCTTTCAGCTAAAGCCATTCGCACAACATTACCACAACCTGTCAGAATATTTTGATGAGCCGCGTTTGAAGGCGGCTTTCTCTTTCCAGGATGTGTATATGGGATTGAGTCCATTCGACGCGCCCGCTACATTTTCCATGATGCCATATACGGAACTGGCGCACGGCGTCTGGTATCCCAAAGGCGGCATGTATAGTATCGTGGAAGCCTTGATGAAAATCGCGGAAAAGGCTGGCGTGGAATTTGTATTTGATACAACTGTGGAACGCATCGAGGTAAATCACGAACAGGCACATGCAGTTATTTTGAGCGGCGGCCGCCGCTTACAAGCCGACGCGATCATCGCGAACGCGGATTTACCTTACGTTTACCGCGACTTGCTTCCCGATGAAAAGCTTGCCAAGCAACTGGAGGAAAAACAATTCTCCTGCTCTGTGATCAGTTTCTTCTGGGGCGTGGACAAAACCTACAAAGAGCTTGGCCCGCATACTTTATTTTTGGCTGATGATTATCGCGAAAATTTCCAAAGCATCATTGATGATCTGACTCTGCCGCAAAATCCAAGTTTATATATTCACGCGCCTGCGCGGCTCGATACTTCCATGGCACCGCAAGGCGAGGACACTTTGATTGCCATCGTGCCGGTCGGTCATCTCAGCCGAAACAATGGACAGGATTGGAAAGCGTTGTGCGACCAGGCGCGTGAACAAGTCTTTCGCCGCCTGAAACTGTTGGGTATCAATGGCTTGGAATCCCATCTAAAATTTGAAACGAGCTTCACGCCGCTCTCGTGGAAGAAACGCTACAACCTGATGAAAGGTTCAACGCATGGGCTTTCGCACAACTTAATGCAACTCGGATATTTTCGTCCTCATAATCGCCACCCTCGTTATCACAATCTATATTTTGTAGGCGCCAGCACACATCCTGGCACCGGCATGCCCACCGCGCTTGTTTCGGCGCGTCACGCCGCGCAGCGCGTGCTGGATGATTTTCACGCAGACGGGATGCTAAAGTAAAATGTACTGCCCTGCCCCTCGCGGCTCTCAGCCCAAATCTTTCCACCGTGCGCTTCCACGATGTGACGCGCAATCGAAAGTCCCAAACCAGTGCCACCCCCGGAACGCGAACGGTCGGATTTATAAAAACGTTCGAAGATACGCGATAGATCATCCGCGGGGATTCCCACGCCGGTATCACGGATCGCGAATCGGACCGCCCCGCCATCTGGTTCTGCGAAAAGAACCACATCTCCGCCCGGACGCGTGAACTTGACCGCGTTATGGATGAGGTTCACCAGCACCTGTTCCAAGCGCGGCAAATCCGCGCGGACTTTCGGCAAATCTTTTGAGCAATCCACGCGCAAATTCAACTTGGCGCGCTCGGCTTGCAGGCGCATCCGCCCGGCTGCAGAAGAAAGCAAATCGTAAGCCGCGACAGGCCGGAGGTCCAGCGCGACCTGCCCCGATTCGATGCGCGAAAGCTCAAGGAGTTCGGCCACCATTTGAGTCAACGCGTCCACTTCAGTCTGCATCTGATCGAGAAAACGACGCGCAGCTGGCGGATCATCCAACGCGCCTTCTTGCAGTGTTTCGGTTAAAGCTTTGAGGGAAGCTAGCGGTGTGCGCAGCTCGTGCGAGAGATTGCTGATGAAATCGCGGCGGACGGTTTCGAGGCGGCGCAAGCGGGTCAAATCCTGAATAAGCAAAAGGCTGCCGCCTCGGCTGTAACGATCAGGAATCACAACGAGCTGCAAAAACTGGCGCAACGCGGAAACTTCCACAGACTCGATTTGAATTTCATCGCTGGATTGACTGCGCTGCCAGGCAAGAATCAATTGATGTTGGCGCAATGTCTCGGCCACTGTATGTCCGAGCGGATTACCACCGAAGAGTCGTTCCGCCGCGGGATTGGCCAGTTGAACGCGGCCTTCGGCATCCACGATCAACACGCCATCTGTCATTTGATCGAGCACGGCCGCTAGTTTGGCGCGTTCGGCATCAGAAGAAGCAAGCCGCTCATTGAATACGGAAAGCAGCGCGCTTACCGCGTTGGAAAGTTCTTCCAAACGGACCACATCCGCCGGAACATCCTGATGAGACTGCTCACGAGCCGCGCGTAGGGTGCGCGTGTAATTTGCCAAATCTTTGCGTAGAAGCCAATAACGCCACGCAAAGAAAGCGGTGGCTAGAAAAAAAAGAATGAGCAGAGCGTACAAGAAAAAAGGCATTTCAGAAATTTAAAACATCGGGAAAGAAGCATTTAGATGAATGTTGATCCAATCTCAGTTCATCTACGTTTGTCTCCGATAAACTCTCAGCCCTCGAAACGATAGCCGCCCCCGCGCACCGTGACGATGCGAGTCGGTTTGGAAGAATCAGTTTCGATCTTCTGTCGCAGCCAACGCACGTGAACGTCTACTGTGCGACTGTCGCCGATAAAATCCCAGCCCCAAACGCGCTCGAGGATGAATTCGCGTGAGAGCATCTGGCCTTTGTGTTCGGCAAAGAACAACAGAAGTTGATATTCCTGCGGTTTGAGTTGAAGCGGGATACTATCCAGAATTACTTCTCGGCGCGTGCGATTGACGGCCAAATTATCGAAGGTCAACACATCCTGCTGCGGATCGAGGATGCGATTCTTTTCCAACTCATCCTGTAAAAGCCGGGCGCGCCGCAACTGCGCTTTGACGCGCGCCATCAGCTCACGCATTGAGAAGGGTTTGGTCAAATAATCGTCTGCGCCGACTTCGAGACCGACCACGCGATCGATCTCGTCATCGCGGGCGGTCAGCATCAGGATCGGTGTGGTCATCTCCTTGCGCAGAATCCGGCAGACCTCGAAGCCGTCAATTTCGGGGAGCATCAGATCGAGGATGATCAAATCCGGATGCAACCGCCGAGCGGCTTCCAGTGCCGCTCGTCCATCGCCCACCGCTTCGATCCCGTAACCGCTTTTCTTGAGGTTATAGGCCAGGGTTTCGCGCAGAGCGGTTTCGTCTTCAACAACAAGGACTGTTTCCGGCATATGTTAACAATATACCATAAAGGATTACTTGGGGTTGTTAATGGGAAGTTAAAGCGAATGGAAAACGAACTGCTTGAATCCCCGGCGGTTGTGAATGATCCGTTATCCAAATCTTCCTGTGATGTAATCTTCAGTGCGCTTGTCTTTCGGAGCAGTGAAAATATCCTTGCCCTCGCCATACTCCACCAGTTCGCCCTGCAAAAAGAAGGCCGCACAATCTGCAGCCCGGGCAGCTTGCTGGACGGAATGCGGCACAAGGACAATCGTGTATTCTTTTTTCAACTCGCGCAGCGCGGCCTCCACCTTCCCCGTTGAGATCGGGTCAAGGCCAGAAGTGGGTTCATCGAGCAGGATGATCTCGGGCTGAAGCGCCAATACGCGCGCCAAACAGACGCGTTGCTGTTGTCCACCGGAGAGGGCGATGGCAGGATCGTCGAGGCGGTCCTTTACTTCGTCCCAAAGGGCGGCCAGCCTCAGGCTTCGTTCGACCGCTTCGTCCAACCGCGACTTGCGCCTCTCGCCTGCGAGCTCCAATCCATATGTTAAATTCTTACGGATGCTCATCGGCAAAACGACCGGCCGCGCAAAGACCATGCCCACTTTACGGCGCAGCGCAATCACGTCCGTTTTCGGATCGAGCACATTCTCGCCATCAATCAGGATGCGCCCCGCGCTGGAACGCACCTCGGTCAGATCGTTCAAACGATTCATACAGCGCAACAATGTGGATTTACCGCCTCCTGCCGGACCGAAGAGTACGGTGACCGTTTGCTCTCGGATATTCAAGCTGATGCCGCGCAGCGACTCCGTCCCATCGGAATATTGCAAAGAGAGATTCTCAATGATGATCTTATCCATGTGATTCACCATTGACGGCGGGCGCGGGCGCGCGAACGAATAACGGTCGCGATCAGATTCATCGTCAACACAAAGGCCAGCAAAACCAACGCTGTACCATATTGAATTTTCACCGGCATGTCAGGCACTTGCGTGGAAATCACAAATAGATGATACGGCAAAGCCATGGTCGCATCGAGCGGAGAATTAGGCAGACGCGGCAAAAAGAAAGCTGCGCCTGTAAAGAGAATCGGCGCGGTTTCCCCTGCGGCACGTTCGAGGCCGAGAATCACGCCTGTCAAAATGCCGGGCAAAGCCTGTGGCAGCACAATCCGTTGAATTGTCTGCCAGCGCGTGCCGCCCAATGAAACGCTAACAGTGCGAAACGATTGCGGCACCGCGCGCAAAGCTTCTTCCGCGGTGCTGATGATGACAGGCAGAGTCATAATCGAAAGAGTCAGCGAGGCCGACAAAATGCTGGTGCCAAATTTCAAAAAGAGGACAAAGAGTCCCAAACCAAACAAGCCGTAGACCACCGATGGAATTCCAGACAAATTGATGATTGCGATTCGAATCATGCGCGTCAATGCATTATCGGCTGCATATTCCGAAAGATAAATGGCAGATGCGATTCCCAGCGGCACAGAGAAAACTGCCGTGCCAACTGTCAGATAAAATGTACCGACGATGGCGGGCAGGATTCCACCAGCGCGCATCCCATCGCGAGGAATACTCAACAAAAATTCCCACGAGATCGCGGGACCACCTTGAAGCAAAATATAAATCACGACCACCACAATCGGTGCAACCGTGACGACTGCCATCAATGTAATCAAAGAAAAGCCAAAGCGCTGAACAAGATGACGGTTAAGAGTGAACGCGCTTTTCATCAGGACAAAACCCTTTCAGCGCGTCGCTTGGCGCGGAACACAACCGATGAGGCCGCGATATTCACCGCCAGCGAAATGACGAACAACACAATGCCAATAAAAAACAACGTGTGGTAATACACACTGCCATTGGCCACTTCACCCATCTCGGCCGCGATGGTTGCAGTCATCGTGCGGACCGGTGAAAAGAAACTGCCCAGCGTGATGGCCATCACTGGCGCGTTGCCGGTCACCATCATCACCGTCATTGTTTCGCCAATGGCGCGGCCAACTCCCAGCATGACCGCGGTCAGCACGCCGGATTTCGCGGCAGGCAAGGTCACACGCCAGATCGTCTGCCAATTGGTAGCGCCCAATGCCCAGGCTCCTTCGCGATACGCGCGAGGGACTGTGTCCAAAGCATCTTCGGCAATCGAGACCACCGTCGGTACGGCGATACCACCTAACAGAATAGAACCAGCCAAAGCGGTAAGACCCGTTGGCAGGTTAAGAAAGACCCGCAAAAATGGAGAGAGTACCAACATACCGAGGAAACCAAGCACGACCGAAGGCAATCCGCCGAGCAATTCCACCAATGGCTTGAGAATCTCGCGCATCCAGCGCGGCGCGATTTCTGAAATATAAATCGCCGTCCCGATTCCGAACGGGACTGCGATCAGCGTCGCGCCTACCGTCACAATGATCGAACCGGTAATGAGCGGCAGGATTCCAAAATAATTTTCAATCGGATACCATCGCAAACTGAAGAGCGAGCTCAACGGGACTTCGACAAGAGTCGGCAAACCTTCGCGCAATAAAAAGAAAAAGATGAGGGCCACAAAGACAATCGCGGAATAACCGGAAGCCCGCACCAAACGAGTGATAACAAATTCGCGCCAGTTAAGAGTTTTTTCCATTTCGCTTCTCACACAAGGCAGGAGCTGCCTTTACACTTTTATTTGATCGGCACAAAGCCAAGCTTGGTCACAATCGTTTGCGCCTCAGGCGACATAATCCAATCGAGGTATGTCTTCACCGCGCCGGTCGGTTGGCCCGCAGTATACATATAGAGATCACGCGCAACAGGATATGTGTCGTCATTCACCGTGCCCGCAGAAGGCAGCACATACGGGCCATTTTTATCTTTTGCAATTGCGATCTTCTTCAAATCGGATGGCACATAACCCAAACCATCATAACCAATCGCATTTGGGTTTTGCCGTACTTCGTAAACAATGCCCTCCGAAGAGGGCAATAACAATGTATCGGTCGAAAAGAGTGTTTTGTTGTTCGGGTCGCCTAAACGGATAACCGTCTCGAGAAAATAAACGTGCGTTCCCGAGTTGGTCTCGCGCGAAAGTCGCACAATCGGACGATTATCGCCGCCCACTTCCTTCCAGTTATTGATCTTGCCGCTATAAATATCGGAGAGCTGCTGAAGGGTCAATTGCGAAACCGGATTTTCCGGATTGACAATCACGGCAATCGCGTCGCGCGCGATCACAAACTCAACCGGATCGATTCCTTTGGACTTGGCCTCGCTCATTTCATCGGATGTGATCTGGCGGGAAGCGTTGGCGATATCCACTGTGCCGTTGATGAGCGCGGCGATTCCCGTTCCGGACCCTCCGCCTGTTACCGAGATACGGATATTCGCGTTCTCTGTCTGATACTGCTCGGCCCAAGCCAGTGCCAGATTCACAATAGTGTCGGAGCCTTTATTCTCGATATATGCAGTTGCAGCTTGAGGGGAAGTTTGAGCGGAAGAAGATGAAGAACAGGAAACGCCAATTAACGACAGGACGACTAAAAGTCCAGTGAGACGCGACATCCTCTTCATTGGCTCGATTATATCTTAACGATGATAGAATCTGATTATGGCAACATCCGTTTTCACCGTCGAAGAATTGAATTTTTATTACGGCCCATCGCGGGCGTTATCGAACATCAACCTGCAGATCGAGCCGCGTAAAGTGACCGCGCTGATCGGGCCTTCGGGATGCGGCAAGTCTACATTCTTGCGCTGTTTGAATCGCATGAATGACACCATCGCCGGGACGCGCGTAGAAGGAAAAATTCTGCTGCACGGTGAAAATATTTACAGCGACAGTATGGACGTTGTAACGTTGCGCCAGCGCGTGGGCATGGTGTTTCAAAAACCGAATCCGTTTCCACAATCAATCTATGATAATGTGGCTTTCGGGCCGCGCGTGATGGGCATGGCGACGAGTAGATCTCAGCTTGATGAAGTTGTGGAACGCAGTTTGACTCAGGCCGCGCTGTGGAATGAAGTCAAGCACATGCTGAATGAAAACGCGCTTGCCCTGGCACTCGGCCAGCAACAGAGATTGTGTATCGCGCGCGTGGTGGCTGTGCAACCGGAAGTGATTCTGATGGATGAGTCCACATCAGCGCTCGACCCGATCGCCACCCTGCGCGTGGAAGAGTTGATCGCCGAACTTAAAAAAAATTACACGATTGTGATCGTGACTCACAATATGCAACAAGCCGCGCGCGTTTCAGATTTCACGGGCTTGTTCTGGCTGGGTGAACTGGTGGAATTCTCCCCTACCACTGAAATGTTCACGCGCCCAAAAACAGAACTAACCGAGGCTTATATCACCGGCAGGATGGGATAGCTCATTTATTATCTTGTCGTCGCGACAATTTGAATTTCGTCATCACTGCAAACATTATCCCGGCAAACTCTCACCTTGATAAAATAAGTACCGACGCTCCTAAAAGAATAGCTTAAGGTTCCGTCCTTTGAT
>DATKNJ010000207.1:0-7161 GCA_035541395.1 Anaerolineales bacterium | reverse complement strand
CAGCCAGGCTTCAGTAAAGATCGAGCATCCACCGCCGGTAAACAGTTTCGGGTCCGAACGAAAAGAAGCGATGAGTTCTTTATCTCCCGCTCGCAAAAACTTTTCTTCCACGAAATTGCGGAAACGATCGGAGACCATTACATCGCGTCCATCGCGAACAATGTAGACGATCTTCACATCGGGATAGATTTTGTGCGCATCGCGAATGGCTTGTCCGCTTGTGATGGTGGTGGGGCTTTTATCCCCAACAATGTGTTTCTTGTAAAAGCGGGCATCCCGCTCCATGACAAAATCTGCAGCGGCGCGCATAATCAAGGGGGAGAGGTCTCGCCCGCGGTTCCAACGATTGGTTTCGCGGGAAAGCCATTCCTCGATCTCTGGGCTGTTCACTAAAGATTTCAAGCCCGGCGGCCGGGAGAAGAACGTTCCCTGATAATTTGCATGAACTTCCGGATGGAGTCTCACGAGACGCATCAACAAGGTATTGCCTGAACGCGAATGGCCGAATATAAAGAATTTATCCATCGGGAAGAACTCTTTAACATCAGCGATCTCCTCCGGTGTAAGGCTTGGGAGGTCGGCGCGTTTTTGCACAACCTTTGCGCCATGCGCCAATACAGACCACGCGTCGCGAAGGCGTTGCTTTAATCTTCTTGAGGTTTGGGTCATGACTTAATACACTCTGGTATCCATCTGAGCTGTGTGGTTTTTGGATGTCCCCGCGCCAGCTGCTGCAAATGTCTTCGCGTTGTCATGCACGAACCAGGTGCCAGTTTTTCTATTCAACGCGTTTCCAATATTTTCCGGATTGGTGATCACAGCTTCCTTGCCTCCGTTTTCCAGGTACCAGACGATCGCATGTACTTTGGGAGCCATTGAGCCTCGCGCGAAATGCACGCCTTCCGCCAGATATTTTTTCGCTTCCGAAAGAGTCATCTTATCGAACCATGTCTGATTGTTTTGTCCAAAGTTGATGGCGACTTTCTCGACCGCGGTGGATACAACGAACAAATCTGCTTTCAATTCCTGTGCGAGTAAGCTGGCTGCGTAATCTTTATCCACGGCCCCGGGCACACCAGTATATTGGCCGTCCCCTTCATCGATCACTGGAATCCCGCCGCCTCCTGCTGTGATCGTGACGATGCCCGCGTCCACCAAAGTACGGATGGTGTCAATCTCGAGAATCTTTTTGGGAAAAGGAGATGACACCATTCGTCTCCAGCCGCGGCCTGCGTCTTCGGCTACGTTCCAGCCCCATTGTGCGGCAAGCTGCTTGGCTTCTTCTTCGCTCATAAAACTACCGACCGGCTTGGTGGGAGGAAGTCTGTAAGCCGGGTCGTCCTCATCTACTAAAGTTTGAGATAGAACCGTTGCAACCCGTTTCTGAATCCCGCGCTTGAACAATTCGTTTTGCAGATTCTGCTGAAGGGCATAACCGACCTCGGCCTGTGTCAGCGCGAGGCCAATATCCATGGGTTGAGCCGGAACGCCCTCGGCGCGGTAAGCCACTTCGGAGCGGCGCAGCGTAAACCCCAACTGCGGACCATTGCCATGACCGATCGCCATTTCCCAGCCAGCTTCGATCATATCCGCAATATGGCGCGACGTTTCTTTCACAACCATATATTGGTGTCGGTGTGACTTGCGCCTTTCATCTTTTACCAATGAATTGCCGCCCACAGCGACGATTGCCAATTTCCGATTCTTCATTTCCGAATCTCCTTTAACGTTAAATAGGGTTGCTTATATTGCAAAATCTTCACCATGCCATATTCCATGAGATGGCATGTGAAGCACCGGAATGGGAGGAGTGCTTCCGTTGATTTTTTTCTCGAGTCGTTCAACGTGTTCCACCAAAGCGGCGACGGTTTCTCCGATTGTGTCTGGCAAAAGATTATGGTCGAGGTCGATGTGCCCTTGTTCGTGACTGCGGATTAGAACCTGTCCCGGCACACCGACAATCACAGAATTGGGCGGCGCAGATTTCACCACCACTGCATTGGCACCAATGCGACTCCCTGCACCGACGGTGATGGCTCCCAATACCTTTGCTCCAGCGCCAATCACGACATTGTCTTCGATGGTTGGATGCCGCTTTACTTTTTTAGAACTGGTTCCACCCAAGGTGACTCCATGATAAAGCGTGACATTGTTTCCAACCTCTGCTGTTTCACCGATGACCACGCCCATGCCATGATCAATGAAGAAGTTCTGGCCGATTACAGCACCGGGATGAATTTCAATCCCGGTTAGAAAGCGAGCGATCTGTGAGAGCTCGCGTGCGAGGAGTTTGAATCCGCGTTTCCAGAGTCGGTGAGAAAAACGGTGAGACCAAATGGCATGCAGGCCCGGATAGCATAGTAGGACCTCCAGCGTGTTGCGCGCCGCGGGGTCGCGATCCAGAACAGATTGAATATCGTTGCGAAGGGTCTTCAGCATTTTCATCGAATCAGTCATGACCATTCCTTTGCCAGGTATGCTCGTGGCGGTTATTCTCTATAAAGTTGGTTGTGCTTCTGCCAGATCGGCAAACAAGGCTGTGGAGAGATAGCGCTCGCCGAAGGAGGGGATGATCACGACGATCAATTTGCCGGCGTTTTCTTTTCGGTGCGCCACTTGTAGCGCGGCCCAGGTCGCGGCGCCGGAAGAGATGCCAACCAACAGGCCCTCTTCGCGCGCCATACGACGTGCAGTTTGAAACGCATCATCATTTTTCACGCGGATGATCTCATCGTAGATTTTTTTGTTAAGCACATCCGGCACAAAACCCGCGCCGATGCCCTGAATGGGATGTGGACCCTTTGTCCCGCCGGAGAGAACCGGCGAAGCATCCGGTTCGACCGCGATGGCTTTGAAGGATGGTTTGCGCGATTTGACGACTTCGCCTACGCCGGTGATCGTTCCGCCCGTGCCCACGCCCGCTACAACAAAATCCACTTTGCCATCGGTATCGCGCCAAATTTCCTCCGCAGTGGTTTTGCGATGAATCTCAGGATTGGCCGGATTCTTGAACTGCTGTGGTATGAAATATTTCTCGGGATCAGAGGCCGCAATCTCCTCGGCTCTGCGGATTGCACCGCCCATGCCATCCGGGCCGGGAGTCAGAATCAAGTCTGCGCCATACGCGCGCAGTAACATGCGGCGTTCCTTGCTCATGGTTTCCGGCATGGTGAGAATGAGTTTGTATCCGCGCGAGGCCGCGACCATTGCCAGCGCAATCCCTGTGTTTCCGCTGGTTGGTTCGACGATGACAGTATCCTTGTGGATCTTGCCGGCTTTTTCTGCGGCCTCGATCATGGACGCACCGATTCTGTCCTTGACCGAATGAGCAGGGTTGTAAAATTCGAGTTTAGCAGCCACTTCTGCTTTGGCGCCATCGGTCACACGATTCAAGCGTACGAGTGGTGTGTTGCCGATTAACTCTGTGACATTACTTGCGATTTTCATATTATCTCCTTTGAGGGAAATTAGATTTTCTAGGCAATCAAAAACGGCTGCCTGCCATCACTGAGAGAAAACAACTCACACTCAGTGTGAAAACGATGGACGCACGTGTGAAATCGTCAAATGACGATTTCTTTTATAGCGGGGTCACATCCACCGGTTGCGGCAGTCAGCCGTTTGCACTTACGTGTACCATGAAAGAGACGGTGGTTTAAAGACCCCGCCTTATACAGACGCAATTCAACATGAGTTTCCGATTCTTCATATGCACATTCTCAAAAACAGTGCGGGATGGTCTTTCACTTTATCCGATCCACAGACCTTCGACGCGCACTTGATAGCCTGTGGAAGTCCGATTGAGGAAATTAACCAACCCGCTATGACGCCATTGCAACATGCACATACGCGGTTGGAAGAAGTAACGCATGCCGATCTTGATCTCACAGCGAGCGTTGTCGATCAGACCTTCATATCCTTCGGCAATGTAATAACCCAGGTCTTTAAATCCTTTTTGACGCGGGTTCAACGGCCCGGTCACACACCATACAATCACGCCGGTGCGCTTGTCCACATCCATTGCAACGCCGCAGTGCGTGATGGGGCATCCGCAGGACATGCCGAGCGGACGGCCGATCAAAATATCGCCGACTTGAATATCCATTTCGCGCGTGATGAGCGGATTGTGAGGCAAAATAATCTCGCGGGGTCCGGGCTCTTCAGGAAAATGTTCGAGATAGAAATCGAATTCGCGGCCAAGGCTGTCGCGCCACGGGTTGCTCATGCCGGGAATAAAGGAGGTCGTGGGGGAGGCGGTCGGCGCGCAGCCAGCGCAGGAACTTGCGGCAACAACGGGTTGGGCGCCGAAGGTTTGCATCACCGGGGCGACCGGTGCGTTCAATGGATTGTCTCGATTCTCGGTCGCGACCTGCCGCGCTTCGAAGCGATTATCAGAGAGATAGATACAGCGCTTGATCAAGTCTGGATTGGTCTGCAAGCGAACTGCCATCTCTTCGCAGTTGCGCATGCCGCACACGCCGCAGTTCAAACCGGGGAGATCGTCTACAGTGTAGGTGGTTGGAGTTGTCATTCTTATTTTTCCTTTTATATTACGCAACGTTCGCGAAACTTCGAGAGGTGATGTGATGCAGGTTTTCTATCAGTCGCGGTAAAACCTCTAAAAAGGTTTCAACTTCATGGTCCGTATTGAAGCGGCCTAGCGTGATTCTCAACGAGCCGCGCGCCCGAACCGGATCCATTCCCATCGCCATCAAAATATAAGAGGGCTGTCCTGCATTATGGGAACTACATGCACTGCCGGTTGAAACGGCGATGCCTTCGTCATTCAATGCAAGCATCAGGTGCATGGCTTCGCCCTCTTGTCCTGCGAAGCCGAGGCAGATATGTCCCGGCAACCGTTTATACGGATGACCGATGAGATAGGCATTGGAAATTCGTTCCTTGACTTCATTGATGATGCGGTCGCGCAGTTTGACAAGATGGCTTGCTTCTACGCTCATCTCCGCGCCGGCAATCGCCGCGGCCTTCCCGAGGCCGGCAATGGCTGCCACATTTTCCGTGGCCGAACGAAGGCCGCGCTCTTGTCCACCGCCATGAACCAATGGCTCGATCTTCACGCCCTTACGAACATACAACGCGCCAATGCCTTTCGGGCCGTGTAGTTTGTGGCCGGAAAGCGAAAGCAAATCAACCGGCATGGCATCCATATGCAGAGGAATTTTTCCAACAGCCTGCACTGCATCGGTATGAAAGAGCGCGCCATATTCTTTGGTGATGCGCGCCAATTCTCCAATGGGTTGCAAAGTGCCAACTACATTGTTTGCCGCCATCACCGAAACCAAGCGCGTGTTAGGACGTAAAGCCTGGCGCAGGGATTGCGGATCGATAATGCCTTCCGATGAAACAGGCAGATAGCTGATCGAATAACCGAGTCGTTCCAGATATTTGCAGGTTTCCAGAATCGCCGGGTGCTCGAACGAGGAAGTGATGATATGACAATCCTGTAGCTTATATTGAGCGGCTACACCTTTGAGAACCATGTTGTCTGATTCCGTACCGCTGGCGGTAAAAGTGATTTCCTCGGGATCGGCGTGGAATAGTTCTGCAACCTGGCGACGACCTTCATCAATGCCTTGCTTAGCTTGCTGCCCCGCCCAATGCAAACTGGAGGGATTGCCAAAATCGACGTCATAGAACGGGAGCATGGCTTTGACCACGCGCGGGTCGAGAGGGGTAGTGGCCGAATGGTCGAAATAGATCTGGTCCATGTTATTCTCCTCGATAGAAATTCTGATTCTCTAGTGAACGGACGACCCCGAAGTGAGCTTGCCAGCCGATTTCCTTTTTGCCGACGCAAATCGTACAAGTGCCAACAGGTGGATTGCCGCGTAGTAGCATTCTGTCCCATGTGTCGGTCTGGTTGTGGATCGCGTCGACAAGGGGATCGATACCGATGCCATATAAGGCGTTCACTTCGCGGACTTTGACATTGGGCGCCACATCTTGAATGCGTGAGCGGAAGACCTCGCGTTCAGCTTGCGAGACGCGGTCGATCTTGGTAACAACCGCTATATCTGCGAGCGAAAGCATGGGCCCGATTTTGAAAGGTAGGTTGGTTCCGCTGGTGGCTTCCACTACGATCATGCCCAGACCGCCATCTACGTATGGAGAACAACGTAAACAAAGACCGGCTGTCTCCACCAGGAGAATGTTTGCTCCGGCTTGCTTGGCCCATTGAAGCGCGTCACCGAGCACCATCACATTACAGTGATCCGGGCACAGCTCGCCAGAATAAACTTTGCGTGTGGGGATTCCAAATTCTTTGGCGAAAATCTCGTCTTCCTCCGCAAATTGAACATCGATTTTCAAAAAGGCAACACGGTCGCCTGCATTCTGTAATTTGCGAATCATGTGACGTAAGACTGAAGTTTTGCCCGTTGTGGCCGGGCCGGCACAGATGGCGAGTTTCATGCTAATCCTTCCAATTCGTGAGTAGTGAGTCGTTCGCCGAAGCGAATCTTGTCGCGCATGGCAGAGAGCAAGTCGTCGAGTTTGCTGACTTTATGGGAGAAGACTCGTTCCTCTTCGTTTGTGAAAAGAACCTTGGTAACCGAACCACCTTGCATCACAATGCGATAATCTGAAAGCAAAGCGATGCGCGGATCGTGCGTGACGAAGATAAAGATCTTTCGATACTGGCGAAGCAGTTCCATGGCGCGCGTGCGGTTGATGCCTGCGTTTTCCACTTCGTCGAGTAAAACAATCGGTGTGTTGCAGATAATGGTGGCGTCTGCAATGAGCAGGGCGCGCGTCTGACCGCCTGAGAGTTCGGTCATGCGGCTGGAGAGAACAATTGGTTCGCCGGTAAGTTGATTGGCGAAATCCAATGTCTTCTGAATCATTTCCTCGATCTGTACTTTTTTCACGGAGCGAATCCCCGCGTGTGCAGTTAGAAAATCCACAACAGGAAGATCGGAAAGAAAGGTTGTGTGCTGGGTAATCAACGCGATTGGGTTGAGGGCGGGGTTATCGCGATATTCGATGGGAGGGTGTTCCCCGTTGATCAGGATGCGGCGTCCGGTTTGTGTGTTGGCATCTGCAAACAATTCAATGTCGTTGATGAGAGTCGTCTTGCCCGACCCGGTTGGGCCAACGATGCTGACCACATCGCCCATTTTCAGGTCAATACGTTCCACTGCT
>DATKNJ010000206.1:0-4592 GCA_035541395.1 Anaerolineales bacterium | reverse complement strand
TCTGCCTTGCCGGAAAAATAAAACCATCCGATTACCAAAGTGACAATTGCAACACCACCCCCGATCAAAACAGTATGCAGATCAGGCAAAACGCCATCATAAATCGGCATGCGAAACATTTGGACAAGATAATACATTGGGTTTAAGGACAAAACAAAGCCAAACCGCGTATTCAGAACAACTTCCTTGGGATAAATGACGGGCGTTAGATATAACCAACCAAGAACAGCCACTTCATACATTTCAGCCACATCCGGGAAACTAATAGTCAAAGTTGATAGAATAAGCGATACCCCTAAAGCAAAACTCGCCAGAAAAAATACAGAGACCGGAAGAAACAAAATACTCCATGTGATTGGAAGGCCAACCAAAAGAACAATGAGTATCAGCGGCACCAGCGAAAGGCCCAAATTGACCATCCCTGTGCCCACTGCAGAGACAGTAAATGCCGTACGCGGCATATAAATTTTGTTGAACATTGCACTACCCCATACCAACTGAATAATAGCGGCTGTTGTCGTTTGAGAGAAAAAAGTCCATGCAATCAGGCCGCTAAGCACATAGGCAGGATATCCTTGAACTTGATGAAACAGGTGAGAAAAGACTATCGAAAGGATAACCATCATGCCTAATGGCTGTAACATGGTCCAAGCAACGCCAAGGACAGATCGCTTATAGCGCGCCACAACATCACGCCTGACGAGTTGATAGATCAAATCGCGGTATTGGATAATACCGCGCAACTCTTCCAAGGCAATAGAGCCTCGCTTGGCGCTATCATAAATTACTGAAGAAGCTACAGAGTTTGAGGTTGCCATACTTTAATAATAGCCTGACACAGATTTTATTTATTATATCTCTTGAGATAACAACAAAAACAGTCCCATCACAGGGACTGTTCCATCATGGATGACCGACCGGGGACTTGAACCCCGAACCCACTGATTAAGAGTCAGTTGCTCTGCCATTGAGCTAGTCGGCCGCGACGCGCACGGTATTATACCCTAAAGAATCGGACTGTCAATAAAAACCTTTTTGCCTCTCGTGTATAATTGAATCGACTGCAATTCACACCATGTTGCGTAACTTTGACTATAAACCTGCCTATCGTGCGAACTTGCGTACATGACTCTACCTGATCAACCAATCTTTCCCACCGATCCCGAACCGCAGCCCGAGCCGCGTCGGCCCGAACACGCGCAAGGATCATCAGCCCGCAGGCGACGCGCCCGCCGACAGATTCTCCCATTGGACGCGGAGGGCCGCGCCGCAGTTGTAACGTCACTGGCTCGTCGCGCCTATCCAAACTATGAATTTTTTGTTTTTGCAGTGTTATGCGGCGCGCTCCTTGGACTTGGCTATTTGCTTGATTCGCAGGCCGTTCTACTCTTTGGCATCTTGTTAGCGCCATTGATGACCCCATGGGTTGGGATGATACTGGCGCTGATTACAGGTTCCACGCGCTTTTTCATTGAGACATTTGTATCCATCTTAATTAACACAATGCTGGTTTTTCTAAGCGGCTTGATGGCCGGCTTGGCGGCACGCGCGTTTCTTCCCCGCACCTTCAATAATGCTTTTGTTCACGCCCGCTTATGGATTCCGGATTTATTAGTGCTCGTTGTTGGCGCAATTTTGCTCACAGTTTCCTTCGTTCGTTCGGAAGAGAAACCCTTCCTGCCAAGCGTGATGTTAGCCTATTCGCTTTTCATGCCCATCAGCGCGACAGGCTTTGGCATTGGCAGTGGTATAGATGGGCTTTGGCCGCAAGGCGCTTTGGTTTTCGCGGCGCACTTCGCGTTGGCCGCCATCGTTGGGCTGCTCACCTTCTTTGCTTTGCGTTTCCGCCCAACGTTGGCAGGCATCTTCATGAGCGGTGGGGCCGGAGTCGTCATCGTGGCCGCGTTGATCTTTTTAATGGGATCAGGATTCGGGTCCAATAAAGGCGCACTTACAAATGCGATTCCTCCAACTCAAACAACGACGCCAACGGTCGAACCGTCCCTGCAGTTGGTACTCGCCGCATCGGCCACATCTTCACCGCGGCCTTCACCCACGCCACTTGTCGAGACAGCGACTCCATTCACACCGAGCCCTGTTCCACTGACATTGGCTATAACTCTCCCGGCGACTGAAACGCCCACCATCACACTGACTATCGAAGCAACGCCCGTGTACGCCAAGATCAGTTCAGATACAGGCGGCGGCGTCAATTTGCGAAAAACGCCGAACGGCGCTTATATTGCAACTTTGGATAATGGCTCCATTGTGCAGGTATTGCCCGATGTAATGGAACTCAGCAATACACCGTGGGCACATGTGATTGCCATCAAAAACGGGAAACAATTAGAAGGCTGGATTTTGCAATCGGTGCTATCTACTGCGACACCCATCCCCAACTGGCAGCCATCTGCCACAGATACAATGATTGTTACCAGTACATCCACACCGGAAACTGCAGTTACAGTGACCCCCGCAGTCACATCTACACCATAGATCGCTTTTACAGAAGCTGCCCCCTTCTCACATAGGAGTTTTTATGCCCATTCATTTTGGCACGGACGGCTGGCGCGCCGTTATATCAGACACATTCACTTTCGACAATTTGCGCATCGTAGCGCAGGCCATCGCCGATGCTGTAGCTTCTGATGACTGGAATAAGAGTGAGGGAAACTGCGGAAATCCGGATTCCAAAAAAGTTGTGGTTGGCTTCGACACCCGTTTTCTTTCGGATCGCTTCGCTGAAGAAGTGGCGCGCGTCCTCGCTGCGAACGGATTCAACGTTTTGCTCGCCCAATCGGATGCACCGACTCCCGCGATCTCATTTGCAGTCAAGAATGAATGCGCCATTGCCGGTGTGATGATCACCGCTTCGCATAACGCGCCGCGTTATAACGGCGTCAAATTGAAAGGCGCGTTCGGCGGTTCAGCGTTGCCCGAGCAGTGTCATCGAGTAGAAGTCTATATCACGGACAATGAGGCGCAGGCGCGCGGCCCCAATTTAATGGATTATCGCAAAGCGCGCGACGCCGGCCTGATTCAAAAATTCAATCCTTTGCCCGCTTATTTCAATCACCTGCGAACATTGATCAATACAGATATCATCGCAGAGAATCCTCAACGCTTTGTGGTGGACGCGATGTACGGTTCAGGCCGCGGCGTGATCAAGTCTTTTTTGCAAGGCACAGGCTGTGAGATCGCCGAGATTCGTGGCGAGATGAATCCTGGCTTTGGTGGCGTGCACCCCGAACCTATTTCAAAATATCTTGGCGCGCTGGCTTCTGCGGTCAGCTCAGGGATGGGAAATTTTGGTGTTGTCACCGATGGCGATGCAGACCGCATTGGCGCAATGGATGAACGTGGTCAGTTTGTGGACCCGCATAAAATCATGGCGCTTTCCTTTCGTTATCTGGTTGAAAAGCGCGGCTGGACAGGCTCAATCGTACGCACGGTTTCGACCACGCGTATGATCGACCGACTCGCCAAACGTTATGGTCTGAAACTTTACGAGACGCCGGTTGGATTCAATCACATTGCGGATTATATGATGCAGGAAGATATCTTGATCGGCGGTGAAGAATCGGGCGGTATCTCATTCAAAGGGCATATCCCCGAAGGGGATGGCCCGATCATGGGTCTGCTGTTGGTAGAGATGATCGCAGAATCAGGAAAGCCGTTAGTGGAAATGGTGGATAACTTGCTTGAAGAAGTCGGCCCCGCCTTTTACGAACGTGTGGACCTGCGCTTGAGTCGGCCAGTAGCCAAAGACGAAATGACTGAATTCCTGACAAAGCAAGCGCCAAAAGAAATTGGCGGGCAAAAGCTGGAGGAAACGGGTCAGCGCGACGGTGTCAAATATATTATGGCAGACGACTCGTGGCTGTTGATCCGCCCATCTGGAACTGAGCCGGTGCTACGCGTGTACGCGGA
Source organism: Anaerolineales bacterium (assembly GCA_035541395.1). Lineage (GTDB taxonomy): Bacteria > Chloroflexota > Anaerolineae > Anaerolineales > Villigracilaceae > JACPVF01. The sequence goes on along the minus strand of DATKNJ010000206.1, from coordinate 662 downwards.
GGGCCGCACACATGAAATGGTCAAGGCCTTGATTGGATACGGTCAAAAAGTTGCAGAGAGTGTTGTGTAGAATCAAAAAGGCGAGCCAATGGCTCGCCTTTTTATTTTGGAAAAGATTATCGATTCTTGACCGGTGCCGCGCGCAAACGCCTAGCTAACAAAATCACGGCAACCAATGCAATCGCTATCACCACTAAACCAGGCGCGCCATATTCATCTGCAAAACCAGTTCCAGGTAGCGCTTTGGAAGTGGGTACCACTGTCAGTTGCGCTTGCGCGGCCTGAGTTAAAGCAGCGGCCACAGTCGCGGTAGCAGGATCAGGGGTGTTTGTCGCGGGAACCGGAGTCTCCGATGGAGTTGCTAAAAGTGGCGTCGCACTTGGAAGCGGCGTAACAGTCGTGGTCGGTAGAATCTGCGCTTGAAAAGTGGCCGTCAACGCGCCCGCGATTTGTGCGCTTTGAGTCGATTGTGCATTCGCGGCAGCTTGTTGCGCCTGACGTTGACCGGGCAAAATAACGAGGGCATATCCCGCCAAACAGGCAATCGAAAGCAATACGATGCCGCCCAAGATTCCCGCGGCGATCAGGAAGGTACGATTACTGGATTCTTCCGGGGGCGCAGCGTCAAAATTATTTTCATCGCCTTCGTACATGAAACACTC
>DATKNJ010000205.1:0-11556 GCA_035541395.1 Anaerolineales bacterium | reverse complement strand
GGAAACATTTCATCCCGGTAATCGAGCAGTGTGTGCGTGACGATCAAAGTTGCCTCGATGTTCAATCGAACGATACTGGAAATCTCCTGCTGGCTGCGTTCCATAAACAAGCCTTCGTAATCAAGTCCAGCCACGTTGATCAATCCCTGGAACTTCCACCCCTCCGCGCGAATATGTTCGAATAGTTCAGCGCGTGAACTCGCGTCCGTCAAATCCGCAGCGCGATAATGCACATCCACGCCATACGTGTGCATCAGTCCGCTTGCCAACATCGCCAATCTTGATTCCCCCAAATCTGTCAGGAACAAGTCCCAGCCGCGGCTGGCACATTCCATCGCAAAGGCTTTGCCCAATCCGCCGGTCGCGCCGGTGATAAAGTACATGCTTTTCACAGAAACCTCCTGTCATCCATCGTGCGCAATATACTACAAGAGGACTAAAAAGTCAAACAAATGTTTGAAACTATTGTATAAAACAATTGACAAAATCCAGGCTCCGGCATATGATTGCTGTGATTTGGAGATCAACATGATTCAAAAAACCATCGTCATCACTGGGGTCACTTCGGGAATCGGTTTGGCGGTCGCAGAGGGGCTGGTAAAAGAAGGCGCGACGCTGATCGGCGTGGGACGTTCTCCTGAACGCTGTCAACAAACCGAGGAGCGACTCCGAACGCTTCACCCTCAGGGAGGGCTGGTCGCCGTTATGGTGGCCGATCTTTCCATTCAAGCCGAAATCCGCGCGCTCGCGCAGAAAATCTGTGAGCAGCTCAAAACCTGGAATCAGCCCGCGCTGGACGTCCTGATCAACAACGCCGGCACAGTCCCCTTCTGGCAAACTTTCACCGCAGAAGGTTTTGATACACAATGGGCCGTCAATCATCTGGCGCCGTTCCTGCTCACCCATGAGCTTCTCCCCTTGCTCAAAGCCGCGCCCGCTGCGCGCGTCATCACCGTCAGTTCCGGTTCGCATTACAATACACGCCTGGACTGGGAGGATATTCAACTTCGCAGGCATTACAGTGCCTTGCGCGCTTATAAACAGACCAAGCTCGCCAATGTGCTCTTCACGACCGAACTCAATCGCCAACTGACAGGTTCCACCGTCCGAGCCTTTGCCGCCGACCCCGGTTTGGTCAACACCGAGATCGGATTGAAAAGCAATTCCTTCGTCGCGCGCTGGGCCTGGGACTTGCGTCGACGCGGCGGCATACCCGCAGTGGAATCAGCAAAAGGAATTATCTATCTGGCAACAGAACCGGGCGTTCAAAACTCCGCCGAAGTTTATTGGAAGCACGGCAAGCCCAAATCCCCCAGCCCGTACGCGCTGGACGCACAAGCTGCACAACGTTTGTGGAATATATCGGCGCAAATGTGCGGCATCCAGGAGAAATAATTTCATGGCAGAAAAAACCACCACCAAACGAATCATCCTCGAAGCGGTTGTGACTTGCATTGAGAAATATGGCATCGACAAACTGACCACGCGCAAGATCGCCGAAGAAGCAGGCACCAACATCGCTTCCATTAATTATCATTTCCGCTCCAAAGAGGAGTTGATTACCGAGACATTGTCCATGACGATCAAACACATGACGGATGATGTGAACGCCGCCATGGACGATACGCAGCAACCTTTTGAGAAAAGACTTGAAGATGTTTTCTTCTATCTACTCGATGGCTGCCTGCACTTTCCGGGAATTTCCACCGCACATCTTTATAAAGCCATCTCAGAAAAGAAATATGATGCCATGGGCGCGCAAGCCATTCGGAACGTATTCGATAGGCTGGTCAAAAAAGCGGTAGAGGAATATCCGAAAAGGGACGCCGAGGAAATCCGTGTGCGGCTCTCCCAAATCTTTTCCTCCATTCTGTTTTCCATGTTGGCGCCAAATTTTCTTTCTGTCCCAAAGAAATTCCAGTTAACGAGTTCAGATAACGCAAGAAGGCTGGCCGCTTCGTATGTAGAAACCTTCATCGAATAAGAAATAGAAAAACGGTCTCGGTGATGTAATCTCCGGGGCCGTTTTTATGCCAGAAAATTGAGGGAGGCTTAACTGGACAACTTAAAAGCGAAAATAAGGGCGTAGCGTACAAAAAAGGTTGCCTTACAATGATTTTGCAAAATCCCATTTGAGTGAAAAAATCGCGTATACTTTTGTTGTCTCAAGTCGTTATAATATTGAGATCAAAAGCAACATGGCTATCCAAAGATTCAAGCGCGATCGCCCCACCATTGGCGTTTTGGCGGGTTGGTCCACTCTCGAGGGGACAACACCGGATCATTATCGCGCCTCCATCGAACGTGGCATACAATCTGCCGCTGCCAACCGTAAATGTAACCTTTTCACCAGTTGGGGAACCCGCCGGATTTACGGGATGAATCGGGCACATCCGGCCTGGCCGGTCGTTTCACCGGAGGCTGATTTCGTCCCGGTTGGGCCGTGGAACACGGACGGCCTGATTGTGTTCACGCCTATTTTAGAGAAAAGCCAATCCACCTATCTTCAAAACCTGATCTCAGAAGGTTTCCCGGTTTTATTTATTGCCACCGGAGAGAATGGTCCTACCATCTCTGTCAATAATCATATGGGCATCAACCAGGCAGTAGGACACCTGGCCGCACACGGACATCGCCGCATTGCCTTTTTGGCCGGGATGCCCAACGACATGGGCGATAGCAAAGCTCGCTTGGATGCCTACCGCGCCGCGGTCTATAAACATAACCTGGAGGATGATCCGAATCTGATCGCCTGGGGCTGGCACGACATGCTTCAAGCCCATCAAGCAACACAACAGCTTCTCCAAAGCAAGCTCAAATTCACGGCCATCATGGCAAGCAACGACAATTCTGCCATCGGGGCGATGCAGGCTATTCATGAAGCCGGCTTGCAAATCCCGCAAGATATTGCCATTATCGGATTCGATGATCACCCGGGCGCCATCGCACAAGTCCCTCCGCTGACCAGCGTCCATGTTCCCTTGAAACTTATAGGCGAACAAGCTGTGCTGATGATGGACGACCACCTCAAAGGGCTGGGCCCGCTCGAGTCGCTTCAAATCCCAACGCGACTCACACAACGCCAATCTTGCGGCTGCATGCCCAGTATCGTGACAACCACTCTGATCGGTTCGTCATTTGAATATACGAGCAATGGAAACAAGGCTACAGAGAAAAGCGTCGAAGAAGTCTATCAACAATTGGTCGATGTGATGCTGAAGGCGCTTCCCGCCGAACAGCGTTATCCCGATGAAGCTGAGCTCAGACAGATTTGCACAGTTTTAGTGGAAGCGTTCTTTACCGGTCTCTTGCAGGATGATCCGGCCTACTTTAAGGTAGCCATCACGGAATCCATCCAAAAAATGGAGATCACCGACTCCAACATCGATTATTGGCAGGAAATGATCTCCTTGTTGAGGCACGAAATGAGTCGGCTGCCGGTGCCGTGGGATCAAAAACGGACTCGAAGCCTGGCCGAAGATATGCTCCACCTGGCGCGCGCCGTCATCAGCGAAAGCGCGCAACGCGGAAATCATCGTCACAAGTATCAACGGGACCTTGCAGAACAAAACTTGAATTCGGTAGTCACTCAATTGAGCGGAAAGTTGACCGAGGAAGAGATTGTCGAGCTGCTCAACACACGCCTGGCCGAGATTGGGATTCGGCATGCAGATCTGTTTTCCTTTAGGCCTGAGGAAGAAGACCAGGTGGCATGGAGTTATGCCATAGGCCAAAAAGACAAAATTGCAGATCAACGTTTCCCAAGCCGGGAATTCCCGCCGCCGGGGCTTTACCCGACTGACGAAATATTGAACCTCGTTTTTTTACCCCTTGTCTTTCAAGGTGAGGTTCTTGGCTACGGTGTGTTTGATGCAAGCGACCTGCGCGCGTGCGCACTGGTTGCCAAGCAACTGGCAGTCAGCATCAAGGTTTCACAGCTCCATGCGCAAGTGGTGGAACTCTCGCTCACCGATTCATTAACCGGCCTCCATAATCGTCGTTACTTCGATCTTATCCTGACCAGCGAAATCACGCGTGGTCATCGATTCCAGCACGAGCTTTCCATCATCATGCTGGATATAGATCACTTCAAGGAATACAACGATCAATACGGTCATCTGGCTGGCGACCAGGCTTTGCACGAAATTGCGAATTGCCTGGTTAAAGAACGACGCAAGCTGGATGTAATCACGCGAATTGGCGGAGAGGAATTTGCGATCGTTCTGCCGGAGACCGATCGCAAAGGCGCTGAGATCTGCGCCGAAAAGATACGCGTTTCCGTAGCTGAGATCTCCGACCTCAAATGCTCGGTCACGATCAGCCTGGGAGTTGCTACACTTACGAATGAAGTCTACAAACCCGACGCATTCCTACAGCGCGCCGATCAGGCTTTGTATGAAGCCAAACGAGGCGGGCGAAACCAAGTGCGAGTCTATCAAGAGGAAATAAGAACACATCCGCCCACTGACTTAATATAAAGCACCTCCTCATATAAGCATGAATGAGGAGGTGTTCTTATACAGAATAAACTTATCATTACGCGTATTTCTCTTCCAAAATCCCCGATTTTGCAGACTCAAGATCAGAATAAATTGGGATAATGCCGGGAATGCCGGAGATCTCGAGCACATTTTTTACATCAGGTGTTGGATTCACCAGCACCATCTTTCCGCCGCGGCTCGCCACCGATTTGGCGCTCAACACCAGCATACGGATTCCCATCGAAGCAACGAAGCCCACTTCAGATAAATCCACCATCACACGAACTTTTTGTCCGGCGCAATGACCTGTGAATTTGATATCAATGCTGTTGGCCCCATTGATATCCAACGTGCCGATCAATTTGATGACGCGGATGCCGTTTTCCAACTCGCTGTATTGAAGCTCCATGTTATGCACCTCTGGCAAAAATTTCACTAATTCTATTAAGTTTTCCATGATTTGTTGTTAACAACAGGTTATGATTTTTCAGGGTGGAAATCTCTGAATAACGCGTCGACGCGCTTGCGAATGTCATCACAACCCACATACTTTCTCTACCTCGTCTTGACCAGAACTTCACAAGTCTCTTTTAAGATATGGCCTGCAAGTCCGAAACATCTTAACAGGAGAACCACATGAAAAGAAAGTTCATCACAGTGATTTTTTCGCTGGCCATCATCGCGGGGCTGCTCGCAGGCTGCGCGTCCGCGCCGACAGCCGCGCAAATCCCCGCAGCGGCGACTACACAACCGGTAACGGAATCAACTTCCGCCCCGGCCGCGACCGAGAGCACTTCATCCACAAACTCGACTCGTCTCGACACATCCTATGAGAATGCAGTCTCTGTGGAAATGCAACTCGTTCTGGGAACGCTCAAATTGGAGAGTACCGATCAGGCAGTGACACAAAGCGAAGCAACTGCATTAATCCCACTATGGACTCAAGTACAGAGTCTCACTCAAAGTATGATGCCGACTCAAGGCAATGCAACGCAAAGTCAAAGCACAAACGGCGACGCACAGATTCAGGTCAACAAACTGCTGGATCAAATTCAAGCAGCCATGACTTCAGACCAAATCTCAGCGATCGCCGCGTTGAAACTCACCAATGATTCTGCCATGAACTTGATGAAAGATTTGAATATCAGCATGGGCGGGCCAAACACCAATGCCAATAGCACAAATAATGGAACGCCATCGCAGGGCGCGCCGCAAGGGCAACCACCAGCAAACGGCAATGGCGACCAGGGCCAACCACCATCCAATGGAAATGGTGGAGCAGGACAACCGCCTCAAGGCGGAACACCTCTTGCCAATGGACAAGGCGGTCCCAATGGCATGAATGGCAATGCTGGCAATTTCGTTCCACCCGAGTTGATCGAGGCGCTGATCAAAGCGCTGAACACCAAGGCAGGTACATCCAGTACAGATCACACCGCGACGTTGGCAACAAACAATAACGCTGGTAACAATCCCCCGCCCGGCAACGGGGGTTCCAGCGCAGATACCGGTCTGACGACTGCAACCGGTACATACACCTTGAACGGCGGCACCGCAACGGAATCGGGAAAGACATATAACGCGTCCAATACAGATCAATCGGGTGTATATGTGCTCGGCGCGGGAAAATTGACGATGACGAACGCGACCATCATCACCACAGGTAATACCTCATCGAACGACAACAGCAGTTTCTATGGCCTCAACGCTGGTATGCTGGCTGCATACGCCAGCGCCGTCAACATGGCAGATAGCACGATCAGCACCAGCGGCACAGGCGCGAACGGCGCATTCGCAACCGGCGACAATTCTTCGGTCGCGTTGACGAACGTAACGATCAATGCCACTGGCGATGGCGCGCATGGCGTGATGGCCACACAGGGCGCAACGGCCACGCTCAACAACGTCAATATCACCACCAGCGGTGCGAACTCTGCACCTCTTGCGACCGATCGCGGCGGCGGAACGATCAATGCTACGAGCGGCACTGTCAAATCATCCGGCCAGGATTCGCCTTGCTATTATTCCACTGGCACGATCACAGTTTCGGACAACACCTGCACATCCAGTGGCGCAGAGATCGCGGTGATCGAAGGCGCCAACTCGATCAACCTGACCAACACCACCGCTTCTTCCAGTGTAGCGAACAAATGGGGTGTGATGCTTTACCAGAGTTTCTCCGGTGACGCACAAGGAACAGAAGGCTCTTTCACAATGAGCGGTGGCTCGCTCGTTTACACGGCAGCCAGCGGCCCGTTGTTCTACGTTACCAACGCAACCGGCATCATCGCGCTTTCGGGCGTGAATACCAATGTCGCTTCGGGGATTCTGCTGCAGGCTGCGGCCAACAGTCGTTGGGGCACGAGCGGATCGAATGGCGGGAATGCCATTCTCAATGCTGACAATCAAACATTGATCGGAGATTTGATCGCGGACAATTTAAGCACGATCACGACCGCCCTGAAAAATGGTTCCGTTCTCAAAGGTTCCATCAATTCGGATAACTCCGCCAAATCCGTCACCCTGACGCTCGACTCAACCAGCAACTGGAACGTGACCGCCGATTCATATCTCACCTGCTTGAACGACACGGGCGGAATCTCTGGCACCACCATCATGAACATCACCGGCAACGGACGAACCGTCTACTATAATGCGAATGCCTGTCCCGCGTTAAACGGTCAGACTTATTCACTGGTTGGCAGTGGTTCTCTCACTCCCATAAAGTAAACAGGTAAAAAACCAGTGAACTTGCCTCCTCGCGATTGAGGAGGCAAGTTGCCCCATCTCCTTATCGCTGGTAAAATGATTCAAGACCAAACGAGGAGGCTCACATTATGACAAACGTTATTGGCCCTGATATCAGTTTCTACGAGAACGACCCGCAAACTCCGCAGGGAATCGATTTTGTCAAAATGAAGACGCTCACAGATTTTGTGATCGTGCGCGCCGGGCAAAATTTGTGGGCTGATCGCGATTTCACACTCAATTGGAGCAAATCAAAAGAAGCGGGCTTATTGCGCGGTTCCTACTGGTTCTACGATAGCCGCGCCAACCCCAAACGCCAGGCCGAGATGTGGGTCTCGCTGATGAACGGCGACTTTGGTGAACTCCCACTTTTCGCCGACATCGAAGAAAGTTATAACGGTCCATATAAGGGATGGAAGCAATGGTACGACTTTCTCGAGCGCCTTAAAGAACTTGTCAATGGCAAAGAGATTTCCATCTACACCGCGTTTTACTACTGGCGCGATAACGCGCCGAACGCGACCACCGACGCGCAAAGTCTCGAATACTTCCATCAATATCCGCTATGGATCGCGCACTATCAAGTCGCCAAACCTTCCATCCCCAAACCGTGGGGCACGGACGAGTGGTTATTCTGGCAATTCACCGAAAGCGGAGATGGACAAGCCTATGGCTGCGAAAGCAAAGGCGTTGATCTGAACTATTTCAATGGCGATGACGCCGCGCTGAAAGCCAGATTCCCTGCTAATTCCACCCCAACGCCGACTCCAACTCCTACTCCCGGGCCAACACCAGGGCCGGGCGCCAAGTATCGCGTCACGACCACCACACTGCGCATGCGCGATGGCCCGGGCACGAACTACAATATCATCGGAACTATAAAACTAAATGATGTTGTGACCGAAGTCAGCGCCAATGCAGATCGTAGCTGGATTCAAGTCAAACGGTCAGACGGACTCGTTGGCTGGTCCTCCAGCGCTTATCTGTTGATCATCGAAAGCGCGCCGACTCCTACGCCCACACCAGACCCAACTCCTACACCAACTCCGACACCCACGCCAACACCGGGTGCGGGTGCCAAGTATCAAGTCACGGCTGCATCGCTGCGCATGCGAGACGGCCCGGGCACCAACTACAATATCATTGGCGGTTTGAAGCTAAATGATGTTGTGACCGAAGTCAGCGCCAATGCAGATCGTAGCTGGATTCAAGTAAAGCGTTCCGATGGACTCGTTGGATGGTGTTCGAGCGATTATCTTAAACTCATCGAGAGCGCGCCGACGCCAACTCCCACGCCCACGCCTACACCAACGCCTGATCCGACTCCAACACCGACTCCCACGCCTACGCCAACTCCAGTCGACACTGCCAATTGGTACCGCGTCACCGCGGCGACTTTGAACGTTCGTTCCGGACCCGACACAACCAGTTCCCTAGTAGGCGCGATCCACGCTGACGATATCGTCCCGGCTATCGCCACCTCGGATGACAAGAACTGGGTTCAGATCAAACGCGTCGATGGATTGACCGGTTGGTGCAGCCTGGGTTATCTAACATTGATCAGCCAAGGCCAACCGGATTCAGTCAGGCAGTCCCTCTATAACGGAACCACTTATCTGCGCAGAGCGATCACGACTCCGCGTCAGGCAGTGGTACACGTCTTACTGATCAACTTGCGCGCTGGCGAATTTCACTTTTTGGTCACGCCGGCCGATCACAAAGACGGAACCCTTTGCGCGCGTAAGACATCCGAATTCTTATCGCAATTCAGCCTGACCATCGCCATCAACGGGAATGGCTTTAGTTATGTTGATACATCAGCCAATCCCGCAGATGCATGTCCAAATAACGGCGATTGCGTCAAAGTCAATGGCATCGCGGCCTCGCGCGGAAACGTATATGCTCCCAAAGGACAAGGCCCAACAATTTATATCAGCCAGAAAAACGAGTTCTCGTTCGATAAAGTGTCTGGCAACATTTTCAACGCCATTTCCGGTGACCGCATGGTTGTGGTCAAAGGCGCGAAGGTGACCAACCTCGCGGTGGGCGCTCCTGAACCCCGCACGGGAGTAGGTGTGAGCGCAGATGGCCGGACGTTGATCCTGATGGTGGTAGACGGCCGCCAGCCGGGACACAGCGATGGGCTGATGTTCTCCGAGCTGGCCGATCTCCTGTTGACGTACGGAGCTTATTACGGCGTCAACATGGACGGTGGAGGCTCATCCACGATGGTGATCAAAGGCACCGATGGAAATCCCGTTGTGGTGAACATTCCCGCCGACCAAAGTGGAATCGGCAACGAACGTGAAGTAGCCAACCATTTGGGAATCTTCATCAAACAATAAGCATAATAAAATAAGAAACAAAGAGACCTGCTTCCGCAGGTCTCTTTGTTTTCATCAAAACGGCAAGGCGACCCCGAGCAACTTCAATCCGGCATAGATCATCAGCAACCCTACGATGGCAGGCCATGGCGCGCGCTTCGAGAGTTCCAACAGCACATCCCAAAAAGAGACACTGTGCAATGTAATCGTTTCGTCCACAGTTTCCAGAACACCCAACCAAACCAATACCGAAACCACTTCCATTCCCAAGCCAACCAAAATCAAAAGATACCCAATGACGATTTGCATAACAGCCTCCTCACCAGAGTTGATATTGGTTTTAAGTATAGGCGAAGCAGCAATCTCTTTCAAGCACAAATCTTCTCAAAACAAGGCTTCGACTATATAAGAAAATGCTTATCCTGCACGCGGGGGATTGAAAATCAAATGCACGAAGCGTATACTGTTGTTACCCACGGTCGCCAAAAAGGAGAGAAAATGCACGCTCACAATTCGATCTTATGTATTCTTCCCCCGCACGTACTCGACCAAATCATTCAAAACGGATCGCCCGAACAACGCAATCTAGCACAGCAAACGGTCACTGCATCCAGGCTGATTCGTGATCAGCGCAATGCCGCACGCCTAGGCGGCGCCACGCGAAGAGTTGTACGTCGCGGTGAAATGGCGGCAACTGCAAACAAGCAGCGCACCATCTATGACGCACAACATGGTTCCACCCTACCGGGCACAAAAGTGCGCGGCGAAGGTGACCCGGATTCTTCGGATGTTTCCGTCAATGAAGCGTACGATGGCTCCGGCACAACCTTTGACCTATACTACAACATCTATGGCCGCAACTCCGTTGATAACAACGGCTTGAAGCTCGACTCATCCGTTCATTATCAAGTGGGATATGACAACGCGTTCTGGAACGGCAACCAGATGGTGTACGGCGATGGCGATGAAAACCTGCCAGCGAATCAACGTTTGTTCAATCGCTTCACGATTGCAATTGACGTGATCGGCCATGAATTGACTCACGGCGTGACACAATACGAAGCCAATCTCGATTACGCCAATCAACCCGGTGCGTTGAACGAATCTTTCTCCGATGTGTTCGGTTCACTGGTCAAACAATATCATTTGCAACAAACCGCCGACCAGGCAGATTGGATCATCGGCCAGGGATTGTTGACCGCCAATGTAAAGGGAGTCGGCCTCCGGTCCATGAAAGCGCCGGGGACAGCCTATGACGATCCCGTGCTCGGCAAAGATCCGCAGCCCGCGAACATGTCCAGTTATGTCAACACATCGCAAGACGAAGGCGGCGTGCACATCAACTCCGGGATTCCAAATCATGCCTTTTATGTAGTGGCCACCGAGATCGGCGGCTTTGCATGGGAAAAAGCCGGGATGATCTGGTACAAAGCGTTGACTGATAAACTCACATCGAGTTCCAACTTTCAGGACGCGGCCAACCTGACCTTCCAAGCTGCTACCGAACTCTATGGTTCTGGCAGTCTCGAGGAGACCGCCGTCAAAACCGGTTGGTCCGAAGTCGGCATCACAGTTGGAGACGTCCCGCCTGTCACTCCTCCAAGTGGCGATGGCTGCTTGACCGCGACATTGCGCGCGATGGGATTCCTCGGCTCTCAACCGGCGAGAAAATGATGCGGATCGATTTTGAGCAATCGGGCGGATTCATGGGATTAATCTTCAATTTGTCCCTTGACCTGAAAGACTTGCCGCCCGATCAAGCTGAGGCAATACGAAGCCATCTCGATACTGCCAACTTCTTCGACCTACCGGAGAATCTCGTCACACTTGCCCGGCCGGATGAAATCCATTACACGATCACGGTCGAGATCGATACGATGAAACACACCGTGCACGCCAGCGACACTTCCGCGCCGGATGAATTACGTCCACTCATTCAAGAGTTATCACAGCGAGCGCGCACACAACGCAGATCATAAAGCGCAAACAGCGGAGGCCAGTGC
>DATKNJ010000204.1:0-18681 GCA_035541395.1 Anaerolineales bacterium | reverse complement strand
TATAAAGTGCAGGCCTTCCCGTATGGCGAGAATCCGTCAGAGTGGGAGAACGCGTTTCGAAAGGCCGCGCAGACTCTTGGTCTGGATGGGAAGCGGATTGGTGTCGAGCCGCGTCAAATGCGTTTGTTAGAGTTCCGTTATATCAAAGCGGGCGCTCCGGAAGCCGATTTCCCGGATGCGAGTGATGTGTTGGCGGATTTGCGTTTACGGAAAGATCAGGACGAAGTGAACGCCATGCGCCGCGCGGTGAAGATTGCGCAGGATGCGCTGGAAGCCACTGTTCCGTTAATCAAAATTGGAATGACCGAAAGAGAACTGGCCGCCGAATTGGTGACACAGTTGCTCAAGCATGGTTCTGATTCTGAACTCCCGTTTTCGCCGATTGTATCGGGCGGTCCGAACTCTGCTAATCCTCATGCTTCGCCAACGGATCGTAAACTGCAAGTGGGCGATCTGTTGGTGGTGGATTGGGGTGCGACGTTTGATGGTTACATTTCTGATTTGACGCGAACGTTTGCAGTCGGCAAAGTGGACGCGGAATACGAGAAGATTCACAAGATCGTGCAGGAGGCCAACGCGGCCGGCCGCGCAGCGGGCAAGCCCGGTGTTCCGTGCGCGAATGTGGACAAGGCCGCGCGTCATGTGATCGAAGCCGCGGGTCATGGAAAATATTTCACACATCGCACGGGTCATGGCATTGGGATGGAAGGTCACGAGGATCCATACATGCGCGGCGATAATATGCAATTATTAGAGCCGGGCATGGCGTATACTGTGGAGCCGGGAATTTATATGCCGGGTCGCAACGGCGTGCGCATCGAAGACAACGTGGTGATCACAGAAAGCGGCGCGGAGGTGTTGAGCGATATGCCGCGTGAAATAAGAGTGGTGGGATGAAAGAAGAGCAAACGCAAAATAAAATCGAATCTCTTTTGCAACCCAGCAAAGAAAAGTTAATTTTAGTTATTGCCATTTTGGGGATGTGGGCCATTTTGGGCCTGCTGTTTATTTTCTATGGTTATATTCCCACTTGGCGTTTATGGAGGATACCGGCGTTATCGCCGTTTTTCTTCGATTTTCGCTTGATTCCAGGCATGGTACAAACCCTGCGTATGGGACTCGACCCCACTGTAACGAATCCGGGTGACCCGATTGGCCGAATATTCAATTATCCCCGCATTTGGTATCTCCTGGCTTACACAAATCTTTCGCAAAGCGACACGTTGTGGGTTGGCATTCTGCTGATCATCTTGTTTTTTGTTGCAGTAATGCTTTTCCCGGGAAAACTCAAAAAGCTGGATATTCTGTTGATGATGCTGGTGCTGTTTTCTCCAGCCGCGATGTTGCTTTATGAGCGGGCTAATGTTGATTTGTTCATCTTCTTCCTATGCGCGCTGGCAGTGGCGGTTTCTGAAGCAGCTGTGATTACGTCAGTTGTGATTGTGTTATTCGCGGCCGTTTTGAAACTGTTTCCCTTTTTCGGAATGGGGATGTTTCTCTTTAAAGAGAAAAGAGTCTTTCTTTGGTTGTTGATTCCTTCCACAATCGTGTTCATTTTCTATCTTCTTGTGACATCCCATAATGTTCAGGCTTCGTGGAGCTTGACTCAGCGGGGGAACGACATTTCTTATGGCGCCAATGTGGTGGTCGCACATTTTAAGCATGACATAAGATTTATCTCCAAACAATGGATCACAGACAAAGCGTCCATCCCAACAATCTTTTCCAACATCTCATATGCGGCCGCACTTTTGATTGCGCTGGTATCTTTATGGATTGGACTTCAAGCCCGTCAGCGTTTGACGACCTTATCGCAAAGAAACCTAAATGCCTTTTGGATGGGCGGCGCGATTTACGTTGGCACATTTTTGCTTGGCAATAATTGGGATTATCGGTTGGCGTTTCTTGTTCTGATCGTGCCTCAGGTATCGGAATGGATACATCAATCAACGGGACGGCAACGCGGCGCGATGATTCTTACCATGTCGCTGATCGTCGTTTCATGTTGGTACATGATGTACTCTTCTTTTGTAACAGAAGCCTATCGCGATTATTCCTTTATTTTTGATGAACTTGTTGATTGGTCGCTTTTTGCGGCATTGGCTTATTTATTGGCCGCATCTGTCCCGGAATGGTTTCGCCCGTTGTTTACGACCCGGCCGAAATTTCTTGTGCGGAATTCATCTTGACCGCGATGATGATTGTTCGAGCCGAATCAAACGACGCTTCACGCCTGACCGAAATTGCGCTCGCCGCCAAACGACATTGGAAATATCCCGAACGTTGGATCGAACTCTGGACGCCGCTGCTGACAATTACTCCTGAGTTCGTTTCCAACGCGGATGTTTGGAAAGCGCTTGTTGATGAAGACATTGCTGGCTTTTATGCTTTGCTTTACGAAGGCGATAAAGCGGTTTTGGAACATTTATGGATCTTGCCGCGTTTTATAGGGAAGGGCATTGGACGCGATTTAGTGAATCATGCCCGCGCGCGTTGTGTGCAAAAAAGTTGTAAAATTTTAGAAATTGATTCTGACCCCAACGCTCGAGGTTTTTATGAAAAGATGGGTGCTATTAAAACCGGGGAGCGCGTCGGCGAAATAGATGGCCAAGAGCGTATTTTGCCTGTGTTGACAATAAAACTGATACGATGATTTCGATTGTTTGACTTTTACTTTTTGTACGTGTCATCTGTAAGATTGAGGCCGAATAAATGGTATAAAAAATCATTACTAAATTCAGTGGTTTTCTATCGATTCTTGTGATATATAGTGATGAAATTCACTATAATGAACCTCGTTTTACGAAAGAACGAGTGATTCACCGAAGGAAAAGATTATGGATTCAATTATTACTCCTGCATTTGACCCGGCACATGATGTTTTGCACTATGGCGGCCGGCCTTTAGATACGATTTTTGCGCCGAAAAGCGTTGCCGTGGTCGGCGCAACCGAGACGGTTGGCAGTGTTGGCCGGACAATCGTTTGGAATTTGATCGGCAGCTCATTTGGCGGAACCATCTATCCCGTCAACCCGAAGCGCCCGAGCGTACTCGGAATCAAAGCCTATCCCAGTCTTTCTGACATCCCTGAACCGATTGATTTGATTGTGGTCGTGACTCCGGCGACAACTGTTCCCGGCATCATCAAAGAAGCTGTGGATATTGGTGTAAAGAGCGCGATCATCATTTCTGCTGGTTTCAAGGAAACTGGTCCTGAAGGCGCGGAACTTGAACGTCAGGTGCTGGAACATGCCCGCCGCGGCAACATGCGAATCATCGGGCCGAATTGTCTGGGCGTGATGAGCCCGACGACTGGTTTGAACGCGACTTTCGCCAGTACGATTGCGCGCCGCGGCAGTGTGGGATTCATCAGCCAGAGTGGCGCGTTGTGCACGGCCATTCTGGATTGGAGTCTGCGCGAGAACGTTGGTTTCAGTTCGTTTGTTTCCATTGGATCGATGTTGGACGTGGATTGGAGCGACCTCATTTATTATCTTGGTGACGATCCGCATACCAAGAGTATTGTGATCTACATGGAAACGATCGGTAATGCGCGCGCATTTCTCTCTGCGGCGCGCGAAGTGGCGTTGACCAAACCGATCATTGTCATTAAGCCAGGACGCACGGAAGGCGCGGCTAAAGCTGCGGCATCACACACCGGTTCTTTAACTGGCAGCGATGAAGTACTCGAAGTGGCATTCCGCCGCAGCGGGGTGTTGCGCGTGAATAGCATCGCCGAATTATTCTACATGGCTGAAGTGCTTGGCAAACAACCGCGTCCGCGCGGCCGAAACTTAACGATCCTTACGAACGCTGGCGGGCCGGGTGTGTTAGCAACCGATGCGCTCATCACCAATGGCGGCGAATTGACAAAACTCTCGCCTGAGACGATGGAAGCATTCAATCAGCTTCTGCCCGCGGCGTGGAGTCACAATAACCCTGTTGATATCCTGGGCGATGCCAGCCCTGAACGTTATAGCAAGGCATTGGAGATCGCGGCCAAAGATCCGAACAGTGATGGCATCTTGGTAATTCTCACGCCTCAGGCCATGACCGACCCAACAAAGACCGCGGATGAATTGGTTCCGTACGCGCAATCGTTGGGCAAGCCGGTCATCGCAACTTGGATGGGTGGCAATGATGTGTCGGCGGGTGAGGGGATTCTCAACAAGGCCAATTTGCCAACGTTCCCGTATCCCGATACAGCTTCACGCGTTTTCGATTACATGGCGCATTATTCTGAGAATCTGCATACCCTGTATGAAACACCGATGCCAGTTGACGAGGCGCAGGTGGATCGCGAACGTGCCGCGCAACTCATTCGGTCCGCGCGCGAAGCGGGACGAACCATCCTCACTGAGTACGAGTCCAAACAATTGCTGGCCTGCTATGGGATCCCAACTGTTGAGACGCGCATCGCCAAAAGTAAACAGGAAGCAGTTCAGGCGGCGAATGCGATCGGTTATCCCGTGGTGTTGAAACTTCATTCGGAGACCATCACACACAAGACCGATGTCGGCGGCGTGCAATTGAATCTGAGTGATGCGAAAGCGGTGCAGACTGCCTTCGAGACGATTCAAAAATCTGTGACCGCGAAAGTTGGTGCTGAACACTTCCTTGGTGTGACGGTTCAACCGATGGCCAAAGTGGATGGATACGAACTTATTCTCGGTTCCAGTATCGATCCGCAATTTGGTCCCGTTTTATTATTTGGTCTCGGCGGACAGTTAGTGGAGGTCTTCAAAGACCGCGCTCTTGGCTTGCCGCCGCTCACGACGACTCTGGCGCGGCATATGATGGAACGTACTCGCATCTACACCGCGTTGAAAGGTGTGCGCGGACGCGATCCAGTCGATTTGGTCGCTCTTGACTCTTTGCTTGTGCGTTTCTCGCAATTGGTCACGGAACAGCGTTGGATCAAAGAATTGGATATCAACCCGTTGATGGCTTCGCCTGAAAAATTGCTTGCACTCGACGCGCGCGTGCTGCTTTATGACAAGAACGTCAGCGAAGATCAGTTGCCCAAGTTGGCGATTCGTTCTTATCCTACTCAATATGTAGGAACATGGACGGCCAAAGATAAAACGACGCTCATCATTCGGCCGATCCTGCCCGAAGACGAAGCGGCACTGGCAAAATTCCACACGACGCTTTCGGATCGGACAGTATTCCTGCGCTATCTGCAACCGATGTTGCTTCAGGACCGCGTTGTGCACGAACGCCTCTCGCGAATCTGTCACTGTGACTACGACCGTGAAATGGTGATGGTGGCGGATAAAAAAGAAGACAACGGCGAACACAGCATTTTGGGAGTTGTCCGTTTGAGCAAACTGCATGGCATGAGTGAAGCGCGCGTCAGCATCTTGATCGGCGATCCGTATCAAGGGATGGGGCTTGGTAGCGAGTTGGTGGGCCGCGCGATAGAGGTCGCCAAGAGTGAACGTTTGGAAAACCTCAGCGCTGTGTTGACCAATGACAATCAGGTCATGCAACATCTCTTCCAAAAACTTGGCTTTAGCATTACGCCAGCCGATCACGATAATTTGATGGAAGCTCGGATGAAGCTGTAAGCGTAAACCCGCATACTTTTGAATCCACGCCTCATGAAAATCAGGCGTGGATTTTTTCTTTTGTGTTTTGGCTGGCGGTATTTCAAGATGAAATGTTAAAATTGCCTTATGGCCTCCTACTGCGATTACTGCAACTCACATCCGGAAGATAGGTTCAATCGGGTTTATCACGATACCCAATATGGATTTCCACTCGAAGACGACGATTTGCTCTTCGAGCGTTTTGTGCTGGAGATCAACCAGGCCGGGCTTTCATGGATCACGATTCTGAAAAAGGCCGAGAATTTCCACCGCGCTTATCATGGATTCAAGATTGCCAAGGTCGCCTCGTATGGTGAGAAGGACCGGGCGCGTCTTTTGGCCGACGCGGGCATTATTCGGAACAAGCTGAAGGTCAACGCGGCGATTGTCAACGCGCAGAGAATTCTAGCCTTGAAAAAAGAATATGGCTCTTTCAAAGGCTGGTTGGATGCCAATCATCCGTTAAGTTTGGAAGAGTGGGCTAAATTATTCAAGAAAACTTTTGTTTTTACCGGCGGTGAAATCGTGCGCGAGTTCCTGTTGAGTACGGGATACCTGCCCGGCGCGCACGATGCGGATTGTCCAGTATATGCGTGTATTGTATTGCTTAATCCAGCTTGGTCCAATGGGAGTCGTCCATGAACGCGACTCGCCGCGATGTGAGCCTGGATGTGCTCAAAGGAATGGGTTGTGTGTTGATGGTGTTGGCTCATTCCCGCGTGATTCTAAAGGCAGACGATGCCTTCACGTATATTGGAGGATTGGCGCCGGTTTTATTCTTCACTGTAACGGGCGTGACGGCTACATTTCAAGCTAAAAAATATAAGTTTAGGTCGATGTTCTGGCCTTATTTATTCATCCTAATGATTGGCTATAGTTATAACGCGTTAGGATATACCAATTTCCTGTTGGATATGGATTACCAGATTATACAAACGATTGCATTTGGCGCGGTCGTGGTGTATCTAGTGGAGCGCACTTTTCATCCCAAGCCTTGGATTTATCTGTTATTAACTGCACTGACATTTCTTGCAAAAGTACTCATCATATGGTTCCCGCAGACTCAAAATGTACCTATCCTGACTGGCACGATTTTTCCGTTGGGTTATTTTCCGATCATTCCATGGTTGGCATTATTCTTTCTTGGTGTCTTCGCCTATCGAGTCACCAACTCAAACAATCTGGTTCTGGCGTTTATTCTAGTTCTGGTATTCGCCGCACTTTACTTTGCGGGTATCGACTTAAAGCCTTTGGATAAATGGGGAGTTTCGCTGGGCTACTTTCTGGTCTGTTGCATTTCGACTTTGCTGGTGTTCTTCCTGGCGCGTGGCTTGCCTTGGATGCAGTCAGAAAAGGGGAAAGACCTGATCTTATTCTTAGGCCGTAACTCATTGCTGTTTCTATATGTCCACCTGGCCATAATCAACACTGTGCATTATTTCAAGTGGTTCAATAAAATCAAATGGCTGCCATCTGTGCCGTACGTTTTTTGGATTGGCGTGATTGGCGCGACGCTTTTGGTGATGTGGATTCTTTTGCGCATCGCCAAGTTCGAAATCATCACACGATTCTTTCGAAATTTGCCGGTTTGGATTATTCTGACGGTGGCAGTTTTTGCCGTTCCGGCGCTGGTTGGAAATATCATAATTGTCTTTGTTGTCGAACTTGGGATTGGATTATTACTTTCCCTTTATTATCATACTTTGGCAGGGATATTCCGACCGGTGAAAAAACAAGTTCCGATTGTAAGCTAATTATTTTGAAGAATATTTAAAGTTATCGTGGGTTGGGTTTCTTCGGCTGCATGAAATTCAGAACAAAGGTTTTTTGACCGTGAATCAAATCATCCCGACTGCTGAACCATTTTTCTTTCCCGGCAAATCCAAAAATCTGGGATGTCTCCTCACGCACGGATTCACTGGCGCGCCGAAAGAGATGCGCTGGATGGGGGAATTCCTGGCCGAACACGGTTACACTGTCTTGGGTGTTCGCCTCGCGGGACATGCCACGCGTCCCGGAGATATGATTCGTTCACGCTACACAGACTGGTTGGCTTCCGTTGAAGATGGTTATCATCTCCTGCGCGGCGCGGTCGAACGTGTGATGTTGGTTGGGCTTTCGATGGGCGGTGTGCTTTCACTGCTCTCGGCCACGCGCTTGGATGTGAATGGTGTCGTTGCCATGTCTACACCGTATGAACTGGCGCATGATCCTCGTTTGAAGATCATTCGGCCGTTGAGTTTTTTTGCGCCATATCTGCCGAAGACGAAACAAGCTCCTGGCGCGGGTTGGTTTGATAAAGAAGCCTGGAAAGATCACGTTTCGTACCCTCGCAATCCGGTTCGTTCGATTGGCGAATTGAATCGATTATTGATCGAGATGCGCGCCGCGCTGCCAAAAGTCCGCGTGCCGGTTTTGTTGATCCATTCCAAAGACGATCAGTATGTTCTGCCTGAAAACGCGGAGAAGAATTTTAACGCGCTGGGCACGTCAGACAAGGAACTGGTTTGGGTAACGGGATCAGGCCATGTTGTCACACGCGACGCGGCTCGTCATCAAGTTTTTGAAACCGCTTTAAAGTTTATCCGTCGAGTCGAGGAAAAATAGTGAATCCAAGTTTGATCTTTATCGCTTTGTCCCTGTTCATTTGGGGACTGGGCGAAAGTATGTTTATTTATTTTCTGTCCATTTATCTTGCGAACCTGGGCGCGGACCCGGTGATGATTGGTTTGGTGTTGGCTGCGATGGGATTTGTGGCGATGATCGCACATATTCCGGCCGGGCATCTTTCGGATCAAATCGGCCGCCGCCCTTTGTTGATCGCGGGTTGGGTGACCGGTGTTTTGGCCGCGGCGATCATGGCGATCGCGATGAGCTTGCCTTTGTTTGTGGTTGGCTTGTTGTTGTATGGCTCGACCGCGTTTATTATTTCTCCACTCAATAGTTATGTGACCGCTGCGCGCGGCTCGTGGACGATCAGCCGCGCGCTATCGTTGATCTCGGCGACGTATGGTTTCGGTTCGGTGCTTGGACCGTTGGCTGGCGGTTGGATTGGCGACCATCATGGATTGCGTTTGGTCTTTGCGGTTTCAACTTGTGTCTTTGTGATTTCAACCGCAGTGATTTTCTTTATTCGGTCTCAGCCGCGCGATATGCACGATCCATCCGCGCCGCCGGTGCGGCTCTTGAACAATTCACGTTATCTTGGTTTTATCGCGCTGGTCTTTGTAATCACGTTTTCGCTTGATTTGCCTCAACCCTTGACTCCCAATTTCTTGCAAGGGGTACGCGGACTTTCATTGAGTCAAATTGGTTTGCTTGGAACGATTGGCGTGCTGGGCAACGCGGTGATTACGTTTGTGTTCGGCTCATGGTTTTCTGCGCGGGTTGGTTTGATATTCGGACAAATCCTCACGGCGGGCTTTGCGGTTTTGATCTGGCGCACGACAGGCCTTCCATTTTTCGCGTTGGCGTACTTTATTCTAGGCGGCTTCCGCGCTGCGCGCCCAATGATGGCTGCGGAAGCGCGCGGGCTTGTTCACGAGTCGCAAATGGGATTGGCTTATGGCATGAACGAAACAGTCGGCGCGCTGGCGCTCACACTCGCTCCGTTTTTGGCTGGTGTGTTATATCAACGCGCACCTGATCTGATGTATCCCGTCAGCTTGTGTGCGATCGGATTTTCCATCCTTTTGACTTTAATTTCCACTCTGCGAGCGCGAGGCGAATATGCTTGAGATTCTAAAACTGACTCTCGGTCCAGTACAGACCAATGCTTACCTTGTAGCGGATTCAGAGACGCGCGACGCGGCGGTCATTGATCCTGCCTGGGACGGCGAGTTGATTCTGTCCGAGGCGCGTCAACGCGGCTGGCGGATTGCCCACCTATGGTACACACACGCGCATTTCGATCACATCGGCGGCGCGGGTGCGATTGCGGACGCGTTGAATCCGTTGCCGTTGGTTGCATTGCATCCCGAAGATCATGTGTTATGGCGTGCAGGTGGAGGCGGCGCGCTCTTTGGCTTCGATATCGATCCCGGCCCTGAACCGACCATTGATTTAGTTCAAGATCAAATTTTGCGTTTAGGCAATGTTCAATTTCAAGTGCGTTATACGCCGGGCCACACCAAAGGACATTGCATCTTTTACGTGGCCGAGTCAAAGGTCTGCTTTTGCGGCGATTTGATCTTTGCCGGTTCAGTGGGCCGCACCGATCTTCCCGGCGGAGATTGGGATACGCTCGTAGCCAGCGTCAAAGCACAAGTATTTACTTTGCCCGATGAAACGCGTTTGTTGCCCGGTCATGGTGAAGAAACAACCGTCGGTGAGGAAAAGCAATCTAATCCGTTTGTAGGCATTTCATCTCTGGAATAAATCATTCATATGGAAAAAACTGTATCAAAGCCGCCGCGCTTTGCCGCGCTGGGCTATCGTAATTTCAATTTGCTTTGGTCGGGGTTGATCGTTTCCAACATGGGCACGTGGATGCAAAACGTTGCCAACGGTTGGCTGGTCTTTCAATTGACGAATTCGCCGTTATGGCTTGGGGTGCTCGGTTTGAGTTTTGCTGTGCCGATGATTATCCTGCCTCCATTGGCAGGCGCAGTTGTGGATCGCGTTCATCGCATCCGCTTGTTGTATATAACGCAGACCACTCCCATGCTGATCGCTTTTACGTTAGCCGCATTGACATGGCTGGGTGTGATCAATGTTTGGCATATTTTGATCGCTTCATTTCTTGGTTCTGCCGCGCTGGCATTTGATAATCCCGCGCGCCAAGCTTTGGTGCCGGACCTTGTTGATCCGCCCGATCTACTGAACGCGCTCTCGCTTAATTCGGCAACATATTCCGGCGCGGCTTTGGTTGGGCCTGCTTTGGCCCGAGTGATGTTGGCGCCATTTGGCGCAGGGACACTTTTCTTCTTGAACGGTGTCAGTTTTCTGGCGGTGATTTTTGCTTTGGCCGCGATGCGCGATGTCCGCACGCATAGCGGAGGCGCGCAGCGTTCTTTACATCATTCTTTTTGGGACGGCTTGGCTTATTCATGGAACAATCGTTTATTGATGGCGCTGTTGGTACTTTCCGCGATCGGTTCCTTGTTCGGACGTTCATATCAGACCCTTTTGCCAGCCTTCAGTGATTTATGGCGCGCAGGTCCGCAAGGCTACGGATTGTTACTCGCCTCTGCTGGCGGCGGAGCCTTGGTCGGCGCTTTCGGGTTGGCCTCTGTTAAACATGCGTCGCATCATGGCGTGCTCATGCTGGTCAATGGACTTCTCTTCAGCTTTTCTTTGATTGGCTTCGCGCTGAGCACGTCATTTTGGCTCGGTATCTTTCTGTTGTTTATCGTTGGCGTTACCTCCACCATTTTTGCTACGATTATCGCAACCTTTATTCAAGTGATGATTCCCAACGAAATGCGCGGCCGCGTCATGAGCCTCTATACCGTAACCTTGATCGGTCTGCCCTCTTTGGGCGCACTGGGAAGCGGCGCGATCGCGGAATGGCTTGGCGGAGTCGATGGTGCGCCTCACGCGGTGTTGATTGCCGCGATCCTGCTTGGAATAATCTTAGTGTTTGTCACGCCTGTCTTTTGGAAGCGCGATTTGCCAAGTCGCGGTGAAGCATCGCTGGCGAAGGAAAATAAATAAGTCTATTTGTGAGCGAGGTATGATGAAACACGCAGTTGGTATCAGCTTGGGCAGTTCCCAACGAGACAAAAGTGTAACGATCAAACTCGGCGGCGAGGAGATCCTCGTCGAACGGATTGGCACCGATGGTGATGCGGCCAAAGCCCATCAGATGTATCTTGATTTGGATGGCGAAGTAGATGCTTTTGGAGTCGGTGGGGTGGATTTATATCTGCGACTCGATGAACGTGAATATCCGCTGCGCGCGGCCCTCAAGTTGGTCGAGGGGGTGACGCGGGCTCCACTCTGCGACGGTCGCGGACTCAAACACACCCTCGAACGCCGCGTCTTTGAATTGGCCAGGCCTCAGCTTGGAGAAGTTCATTTCAAGCAGGCCTTTGTCCTGGTAGCTGTGGATAGAATCGGTTTAGCCGAGGCTGTTGCCGAAGTCTCAGAGAAAATTGTGATTGGCGATTTGATGGTCGCCTTGGGAATCCCGATTCCGATTTACGGAGTGCCTGCCTACAAGCGCGTTGCA
This sequence comes from Anaerolineales bacterium, assembly GCA_035541395.1. Lineage (GTDB taxonomy): Bacteria > Chloroflexota > Anaerolineae > Anaerolineales > Villigracilaceae > JACPVF01. Next base: position 6,918 of record DATKNJ010000204.1, on the reverse strand, counting down.
CGGGTCATGCTGCCGATCGTTGGTTACTTTCCGATGAGTATGATCTTTTATGGCAGCGGCGGCGCGGAGCAGGAGCCGAAATACGTCAAGTACTTTGAAGAGTCGGATTTGATCGCTGGCGATTTTCTGTTCATGAGAAAATATATGCCCGCCAGTTTGGCTGGGAAAACAGTCCTCACAAATACAACAACTGAAGACAACATCGCATTGCTTCAATCGCGCGGTGTGAAGACCATCATCACTACAACACCGCGTTACGATGGCCGCTCTTTTGGAACCAATACGTTCGAAGCCGCGCTCACTGCCTATGCGGGTAAGGGTAGACGCTTGAGTGACGAAGAGTTGAATCAGTTGATCGATACGCTGGAATTGAAACCGGCGGTGATACATTCGTAAAAAAGAAGGCGACCTTTGGTCGCCTTCTTTTTTATTACTTTGCGTACTCCGTGGCCCTCGTCTCACGGATGACCGTCACGCGGATTTGGCCTGGATATTGCATGGTCTCTTCGATCTTCTTGGCGATGTCACGCGCGAGACGAGTCGAGGCGAGATCATCGATCTCTTCCGGTTTGACGATGATGCGTACTTCGCGTCCGGCTTGGATGGCGAAAGCTTGCTGCACACCCTCGAATGACATGGACATTTCTTCCAAGGTGCGGATGCGTTTGATGTAGGCTTCCAAATCTTCGCGGCGGGCGCCGGGACGCGCACCGGAGATGGCATCCGCGGCTTCGGCGATCACGGCCTCTATGGTTTCCTGTTCCACTTCATGATGATGGGAAGCAATTGCGTTGACCACCTTGGGCGGCACGCCGTAGCGTTTGCAGAACTCCGCACCCAACATGGCGTGTGTGCCTTCCTGGTTATGATCCATCGCTTTGCCGATGTCATGCAGGAAACCACCTTGCTTGGCAAGGTTGATATCTGCGCCCAACTCCGCGGCGAGAATACCCGCCAGCTGGGAAACTTCCACGGCATGTGCCAGCTGGTTCTGTCCATAGGAGGTGCGGAACTTTAGACGACCGATCATGCGCAAGACTTCGGGATGCAGACCTGCGATGCCCGCGTCGTACGCGGCTTGTTCGCCGGCCTCATTGATGATTTTCTCGACGGCCTTGGTTTCGTCCTCCACGATCTTCTCGATGTGCGCGGGATGGATGCGTCCGTCCTGGATCAACTTCGCGAGGGCGCGGCGACCAATTTCACGTCGGACTGAATCGAAGCAGGAGATGGTCACAGAATCGGGCGTATCGTCTACGATCACATCCACGCCGGCGGCTTGCTCGAAGGCTTTGATGTTGCGTCCGTTACGGCCTACGATGCGACCCTTCATTTCTTCATTTGGCAACGTAACCACTGCGCGTGTCACTTCAGCCACTTGTTCGGAAGCCACGCGTTGGATGGCGTCTGCGATCAATTTGCGGGCGCGCTTCTCGCCTTCTTCGCGTGCCTCTGTTTCGATCTGGCGGATGATGCGGGCCATATCACCGCGCGCTTCTTTTTCCACCGCGGCGAAGAGTTCCTTCTTGGCATCATCCTGCGAGAGCTGTGCGATCTGTTCCAGCCGGGTGACTTGCTTGGTATATAGTTCTTCAATCTCGTTGCCGCGGCGATCTATCGTGGATTGGCGCTTGTTGATGGCCTGCTCGCGCTGTTCCAAACGGTCGGAGCGGCTGTCCAATTCCGAACGACGCTTGTCGAGTCGCTCAGTCTCTCGGCTGAGTTCGATGCGGCGTTCTTTGATTTCGGTTTCGGCGGCCTGCACGATCTTGACGGCGTTCTCACGCGCCTGCGACTCGATGAGTCGCGCTTGTTCGTTGGCGCCCTTTAAGATACTGTCAGCTTTTTGCTGTTGATCTTCAAGGGCCTTTTCGGCTTGATAGCGATGTACGAAATATCCCGCCACAAAACCAACAATGATCACCACTATGTCAATAATCAAATTAATCGGGCTCATAAACTTTCCTCATCGTCCATAGATTGTTCTTGCCCTGCATGTGTCTCATTCCACAGGCGGCTGACCGTGGGTGCGATGATCGCGTACGGAAAGCCGCGGCGTGCCAAAAACTCACTCAACTTTTTACGAAACTCATCCCATTCCAGACCTTGAAGCCGGTTGACCCTTTTTCGGGCCGCTTCATAAGCCAGAGATTCCTCGTCCACACCCTGCAGGGCGGATTGGATCGCGTCATCCTGGAGGCCTTTCTGGCGCAATTCCATGCTTAGGGCTCGCCGGCTGCGCGGACGGAATGTGTTGCGATTCTCGACCCATGCGCTGGCGAATTGATTGTCATCTGCGAGCCGCGCCTGCCGCAATCGTTCGAGCGTTTCCTCGATCACGGCTTCAGGCACTTCGTGCTTGCGCAGGTTCTGCCGGATCTCGGCTTCGGAGCGGGCGCGATAGCTCAGGAAGAGCATGGCCTGTTGATAGGCCCGTTCTCGAGCCTCATCGGCTTGCAATTTGGCGATCTTCTCATCATCGAGTCGCTGACCGACTTTCAGCCAGGCAGCCACGATGCGAGCCAATCCGAAGGCGAACTCTCCATCGAGGTAGAGATTGACCCGGTTCGGGTCCTTCTTTTGGACTTCGATGGCAGTAATAGTTCGCATGGTCTTAAAATAAAACGCAGCCAAATGGCCCGTTAGCCTCGGCTGCGAAAAACGTCCGGATAAGTATGACCAAGCTTATGTCCCGCGCGAAGCGGGTGGAATAGGTCAATTACGCGACAGCTTGCGTCACGTCTGGCTTAAATAATAACGGCGAAGTCGGTTAATTTTCAAAAAACTCGTCCAAAACATCAAGACGTTGACTTCCCGGAGTAACTCCCGGGTCAGGAGGTAGTGCCAGAAAAGGTTCCAGAATTCGTTTTTTTGGGGCCAAGGCCGCGATCTCAGCAGATTTCGCGGGCAGAACTTTCAATTTACTGCCTCTATTATACATTAACATTTGTTAATAGGTGCAAGGTTTTTAGGCAGGGAATATACTTTTGTCAGGTGCGCCCTTCGCAGATAATGACAAAAGGAACTGTTCGGTTTGAGTGAGTCGTGCCATAATCAGGAAGGGTGAAGCGTATTGAATCATTCAAGGAGTTACCATGGCTAAAATCACACGTGAAGACGCGCTCGAATATCATCACCTGAAAGGCAAACCCGGCAAGATAGCGATCCTGCCGACTAAGCCCATGGATACGCAGCGTGACTTGAGCTTGGCGTATACACCAGGCGTAGCTGTTCCGGTTCTGGAGATCGAAAAAGATCCCGAACTGGCCTATGAGTACACCTCCAAGGGCAACCTTGTGGCTGTTGTCTCGAATGGGACCGCCATTTTGGGCCTCGGCGATCGCGGTGCACTGGCGGGCAAGCCCGTGATGGAGGGGAAGGGTGTGCTCTTTAAGAAGTTCGCTGATGTGGACGTGTTCGACATCGAGGTCAATTCCCATGATCCCGATGAGATCATCAAAGTGACGGCGGCGATTGCCCCAACCTTTGGCGGCATCAACCTGGAAGATATCAAGGCGCCTGAGTGCTTTTATATCGAAGAGACGCTCAAGGGCATGCTTGATATTCCTGTCTTCCACGATGACCAGCATGGCACGGCGATTATTTCTTCGGCAGGTCTGGCGAATGCACTCCAGATCGTAGGCAAGAAACATAGCGAAGTGCGTATCGTGATTTCCGGCGCGGGCGCTTCAGCCATTTCCTGCGCGGAGTTGGCCATTCGCTGGGGCGTGAAACGCGAAAACATCATGATGTGCGATAGCCGCGGTGTGATCTACAAAGGCCGCACAGAAGGCATGAACAAGTATAAGGAACACTTTGTAGTGGATACAGACGCCCGTACTCTGGCGGACGCGTTGCGCGGCGCAGACGTGTTCTACGGCCTCTCGGTTGCCAATGTGATGACGCCCGAAATGGTCAAGTCCATGGCCAAGGATCCGATTGTGTTTGCCATGGCCAATCCCGACCCCGAGATCAATCCTGACTTGGCGCGGGCTGCCCGCAAGGATGTGATTATTGCCACCGGGCGTTCGGATTACATGAACCAGATCAACAATGTATTGGGTTTCCCGTTCATCTTCCGCGGCGCCTTGGATGTGCGCGCCAAAGCTATCAATGAGGAAATGAAACTTGCGGCGTCTCAAGCACTGGCCGCATTGACCAAAGAAGATGTGCCCGACTCGGTTCTGCGCGCCTATGGATTGGACAACTTGAAGTTTGGACGCGAGTACATCATCCCCAAACCGCTCGATCCGCGCGTGTTGTTGTGGGAGGCGCCCGCCGTCGCAGAGATGGCGATGAAGACCGGCGTGGCTCGCAAAACGATTGATATCGAAGAGTATCGTCAGCAGTTGGCGTATCGTCAGGGTAAGGGCGAACAGGTGCGATATTTCTTCCAGAACAAGGCCCGCTCTTCAGGCGGAACGAAGCGTCTGGTCTTCGCGGAGGGGGAGGAGCAAAAGATCATTCGCGCCGCTTATCAGATTCGGGAAGAAGGAATCGCAACCCCGATTCTGATCGGTCACCCGCATGTCATCGAAGAGCAGATCAAAAATTTGGGGTTGGAGTACAAGCCCGAGATTGTAGACCCGGCCACCTTTAAAGATATCGACCGATACATCACGGCCTATTATGAAATGCGTAACCGCAAAGGCATGACGATGAATGATGCGGTCAAGAAGGTTCACGAACCCAACGTGTTCGGTCCCCTGATGGTCAAGATGGGTGATGCGGATGCGTTTGTTTCGGGGCTCACCTATGACTATCCGGATGTGATTCGTCCTGCGCTGCAGATCCATCACACGGCCAAGGATGCGGAACTGGCTGCAGGTGTGTACATTATGATCGTGGAGGACCGCGTGTATCTGTTCACAGACGCGACGGTCAATATCGAACCGACAGCAGAAGACTTGGCGGAGATCGCCTGCCTCGCCGCGAACTTTGCGCGCACGTTGGAACTCGAACCACGCGTGGCTTTCCTCTCGTTCTCGAACTTTGGTTCCACACCGCATCCGCTCTCGAACAAAGTGAGACGCGCGGTTGAATTGATCAGGACCAAACATCCGGATGTGTCGGTGGATGGCGAGATGCAAGCCGACACGGCCGTTGTGCCCGAGATTATCGACGCGCGTTATCCGTTCAGCGCAGTGAGGGACGCGAACGTGTTGGTCTTCCCGTCACTTGAGTCAGCGAATATCGCCTACAAGCTGTTGGCGCGTTTGGGCAAAGCTAAAGCGATCGGCCCAATTCTGCTGGGTGTAGGCGCACCGATGCATGTGCTTCAAACGGGCGATGATGTCAACGCGATTGTGCAAATCGCTTCGGTGGCCGTGATGGACGCCATGAGCCGCGAAGAAAAAGCTGAAAAGAAGACGAGTAAGAGCAAGAAGTAAAGAAAGCTTTACGAATCAAAAAGTCCTCAAGACCAAACATCTTGAGGACTTTTTATTTTCCGTGAACCGCTGAGACGCACGGCCCTCGGAGTCTTACACATATTTCTCTGTGTCCTCTGTGACTCTGTGGCGGGAATCATCGGAGGCGGCAGTCTGGATGATTCTCTCAGGAAGTTTGAGCAACAGGTTGTGGCGGAGTCTCCAGATAGACCAGGCCTTTGTCATCATTGTAGGAGATCAACTCAGCATAACGTCCCCAGTTGATCAAAGTATCCAATTGATTTTCCGCTTCTTCTTTGGGGAACTCCAATTCCAACGCGGTTTGGATCACGTCCCAGTCCAGGGCGTGATTATCAGACCGAGTCAACATGGTAGTGAGCCAGCGCATCAAGGGTAGGCGGCGGATGCGCGTGGCAAAGATTTCCTTGCGCGCCAAAATGCTGGCTTCGGCAAAGGTTTCGCCGAGTGGCGTGAGACTGACGTCGCCTTTATCTACCGTGGCGAACCCTAATATTTCGGCGGCCTCGATCAGGTTCAGGATGTGATTTGAATCAACACCCAATTCATCGGGCAGGCGATAAATATCCGTGCGGTTTTCCGGGAGTTCGGAAAGATATTCCAAAAGGCCGGCCAACCCGGTGCTCATCACTTTCGGCAACGCGCGCGTGTGGCCCTGTTCACCGGGTGCGCTGCCCAACTCGATGGCTTCTGTTTCGGTATGGCCCGCCAGCATTCCGTAGACTTCATCAACAACTTTCTGGAATTCTTCCGATTTGCGTTGGCGCGGATGCGGCAACTCGATTTGCACTTCTGAAATAATGCGTCCCGGCTCTTTATCCATGACCACGATTCGGTCGGCCATAAAGACGGCTTCCTCGATGTTATGGCTTACCATCAAAATCGCTTTGGTGGGGATGCTGCCGCTGGTCCACAGTTCCATCAACTCGCCGCGGAGTGACTCCGCGCTCAACACATCCAACGCGGAGAACGGTTCATCGAGGCAGAGCAGTTCAGGTTCCACGGCCATGGCGCGTGCGAAACCGACTTTTTGCCGCATGCCGCCGGAGAGTTCACGCGGATAGGCAGTTTCAAATCCGTCGAGACCCACGCGGTCGATCAGGTCCAGTGCGCGCGGCGTGCGCGTCTCTGGGGGAATGTCACGCGCTTTGAGCGCCAAATCCACGTTTTCGAAGACGGTCAACCACGGAAACAAAGCAAAAGTCTGAAAGACAATTGTGGCGTGCGGGTTGACTCCCTGCAGCAGCTGCTCGTGATACAACACTTTCCCTTCAGATGGCTTTTGCAATCCGGTGATGATGCGCAGCAGCGTGCTCTTTCCGCATCCTGAGGGGCCGAGCAACGCAACGAATTCGCCTTCACGCATGGTCAGGTTCACGTCTTGTACTGCGGTGAAGCGACGTTGTCCGCTGGTATAGATTTGTTGAATGTGACGCAATTTCAATAAAGATGTATTGTTGGTGTTGTGATTGTTGTTGGTTGCCATAAGATTACTCCATCCGATATCTTT
>DATKNJ010000203.1:0-5268 GCA_035541395.1 Anaerolineales bacterium | reverse complement strand
TAACATTTCCTCTGCCATACGATTGAAAACGATTGGGTTGTCATAGTTCAAATCCCATTGATAGGAATGGAAAGTGGTCCAGACCCAGCCTGCATCTTGCAACCCAAAATGGGAGAGGGAAGTGAAGGCACCGGGATGTTCATCGGGGAAGATTTCCCGGAGGCTGCGCTCATAAGCATCGGGCAAGTTCCGGTCCGGGAAGATGCGGTAGTAATCCCGATAATCATCATCGCCTGCTTTGGCGCGCTCTGCCCACTGATGTTCATCAGAAGTGTGATTAAAAACCAAATCGAGTACCAAGCTGATATCGGCTTGCCGTAGATCGCGAGACAGCGAGGCCAATTGCTCCATTGTGCCCAATGGCGGATGAACCTCCCGATAACTGCTGACCGCGTAACCGCCGTCATTCTCGCTTTCAGGAGCTTTGAAAAGCGGCATGAGAGGTAAGTAAGTTAAGCCAAGCTCTTTGAAGTAAGGGATTTTCGACCGGATCCCTTCCAGGTCTCCCGCGAATAAATCCACGTAACAGACTCCGCCCAGCATTCGGTTTGACTGGAACCAGAGCGGCTCCAACTCCCGAGCCTGATCCAACGCGCGGAGATCAGCTGATCGCGCGAACCAGGCTTTGGCCAGGCTGGCGATCAGGTCTTCGATGTGGAAGAAAAAATCGTAATGGCGGCCGTACAATTCAAAATATAAGTTGAATAAGCGCGGGAAATGTTTTTCTAGCCGCGTGCAAAAATCCTGCCAGCCGCGCGGATCTGCGTTGCGTTCAACTTGAAAACGCTCTTCCAGGCGCGGCAACAGCCGCGCTAACGTCCGTTTGGATTCGTGCTCAATGTTAAAAGGAGCGGCCATCTCGTTCTATATTCCCTGCGCCAGCGCAATGGCGCCCAGCACGCCGGCGCGTCCACCCAACGCGGCTGGAACAATATAGTTTTCAATCTGTTTGGTAATGGCCGGAGATTGAACGTAATTATTGATAATGGTTTGCACTTCGCTACGGATTTTGTCGAGCAAAAAACTTTGTTGAATCACGCCGCCACCTAAAACAATCCGCTGCGGCGAAAGGACATATACATAACTGGCAAGCGCCAGAGCAATATAATGCGCTTCCAAATCCCAGGCAGGATGTTCGGGCGGCAATTCTTCCGCACGTTTTCCCCAGCGTTTTTCAATCGATGGACCGGAAGCCAATCCTTCGAAGCAATTCTCGTGAAACGGACAAACTCCTTTAAATGGATCGCGCTGCGCGTCGCGCGGCAGGGGAATGTGTCCCATTTCAGGATGAATCAACCCGTGCATGAGTTTCCCGTTAATCAACCCGCCTCCGCCGATGCCAGTGCCAATAGTGAGATACACAAACGTATCGAGGCCTTGCGCCGCGCCCCAACGCCATTCTCCCAACGCCGCGCCGTTGACATCCGTGTCGAAGGCGATTGGCAGATCGAGGGAAGCGTTCAGTGTTCCAACGATATCCGCGTTAGCCCAGCCGGGTTTGGGAGTAGGAAGGATGTGCCCATAAGTTGGAGATTCAGGCCGAGGGTCGAGTGGACCGAACGAGGCAACGCCAATCGAGGCGAGCGGACCGAGAGACTGAGTCTGCGCCTTGAAGAAATCGATTGCTCGCCCTAACGTTTCATCTGGTGTTGTAGTAGGGAAGCGTGTTTCGGCGCGAAGGTCGTTTGGCCCAGTGCCCACCGCACAAATGAATTTTGTCCCGCCGCCTTCGATGCCGCCAAATAGAGAAGATGTCATGAGAATCAACTCCGCAGTTTGTGAGAAGGAATTTACTACACTTGTTAATTTTCCAAAATAAGCCAGAGATATTGAAAGGGTTGTAGTGTGAGCACGCCGAGCGAGATTTTCTGACGCGTAAAGGCATTGAAAGCTGAAGTGGGTTCAAGCCGAATAGTTTGGGTTTGATCGCTCAAATTGTTGAGGATCAACATACGTTCGTTTTTATACGGACGCATATACGCGGCGACGGCGTTTGTGCCGACATCCAACCATTCAAAGCTGCCCCAGCCGAAAGCAGAGTGCTCTTTGCGGATTGCGATCATTTGCCGAAGGGAATTGAAAAGCGAAGAAGAATCTGCTCTTTGCGCGGCTACGTTAACTTTTGCCGGACTGAACACTCCTTCCAATAACGGAGAAAATGGAGCCGAGGCGGTAAAGCCCGCGTTGGCTGTGTCATCCCATTGCATGGGTGTGCGAACACCGTTGCGATCTTCGAGCCAGATGTTATCGCCCATGCCGATCTCATCACCATAGTAGATGATCGGTGAACCGGGCAGGGTGAATAGCAATGACTCTGCCAACTTGATCTTGCGCGGATCGTTATCGAGCAGCGGCGCGAGGCGGCGACGAATGCCGAGGTTGAGCCGCATGCGCGGCTCGGGCGCGTACTGTTCCCACATCCATTGACGTTCTTTCGGCGTGACCATTTCGAGAGTCAGTTCATCGTGATTGCGTAGGAATGTGCACCATTGACAATTCTCAGGGATGGAAGGCGTGCGATTCAGAATCCCGCGCAGATCGTCCGTGTAACCCTTTTTGAGCGCCATATAAATGCGCGGCATGATGGGAAAGTGAAATCCCATGTGGAACTCATCGCCATCGCCGAAGTAAGGGCGCACATCTTCTGGCCATTGATTCGCTTCGCAAAGCAGAATGCGACCCGGGTAATGCTCTTCTATGAACGCGCGTACTTTTTTGAGATAGGCATGTGTCTCTGGCAGGTTCTCGCAAACGGTGTCCTCGCGCTCGAAGAGATACGGAACGGCGTCTGCGCGGAAACCGTCAATGCCGAGATCGAGCCAGAAGCGCGCGATGTTCAGCATCTCTTCCCGGACTTTTGGATTGTCGAAATTTAAATCGGGTTGGCTGGCATAGAAGCGATGCCAGTAATACTGCCCGGCTTGTTCGTCCCAGGTCCAATTGGATGGTTCTGTATCCAAAAAAATGATGCGAGCATCTTTGTATTTTTGATTGGTATCGCTCCACACGTAATAATCGCGATATGGCGAATTTCTGTCGGCGCGCGCGGACTGGAACCATGGATGCGCGTCGGACGTGTGATTCATGACCAGGTCCATGATGAGGCGGATGCCGCGTTCGTGAGCCGCGTCAAGCAACACCTTGAAATCGTCAATCGTGCCGAACGTCTCGGCGATATTGTAGTAGTCAGCGATATCGTAGCCGTCGTCTTTGAGAGGTGATGGGTAAATCGGCATGAGCCAGATGCAATCCACCCCAAGATCTTTCAAGTAATCGAGCTTTTCGGTCAGGCCGGGTAAATCACCATGACCATCGCCATTACTATCTTTGAATGCACGCACATAAACTTGATAAAAAACGGCGTTCTTATACCAGAGAGATTGATCCATATGCTCTATCTTTTATCCTTGCAATGATTTCTCTCCTGAACCCAGATTGACGATGGTTATGGCGGTTCGGTAAGAGTCACCGCGGTATTTACTTTGGTGGCAGGGATACGCCTCGCTCACTGGGCGAGGCGTATTGCCGAATGAATTACGAGTCGATTCTGCCCCGACTCTTGGTACCGTACTAAAAGTAACCGCAGCCGCTGAAGAGGACGCGGCATCTACTTCATTTCGGAGCAGTGGCTATAACGGATTTCCGAATTAACCTTTCACCGATCCGGCTAGCAGGCCACGCACGAAGTATCTCTGTAAAGAGAAAAAGACGATTAATGGCAGGATCATGGTGATGAACGCGGCTGCTGTCAGTAACTCCCAGTTTTGGCCCAGGGAACCAACGATGCCTGCCAATCTTTGGGTGAGCACTTGGTTATTAGACGCGCCGCCGATGAAGACCAACGCCACCAAATAATCATTCCAAACCCAAAGGAATTGAAAGATTGCAAAGGAAGCCAGTGCTGGCACGGAGAGCGGCAATACCAACCGCAGGAAGATTTTGAAATGTGAAGCGCCGTCAACAAAAGCGGCTTCAAAGATATCGCGTGGCAACTCACTGATGTAATTGAATAACAAGTAAGTGGCCAATGGCAATCCAAAGCCTGTATGGGCTAGCCAGACTGCCAGGAAGGAACCATTGATGTGCAGGGAGACGAAATTTTTCAGGATTGGAATGAGAGCGATTTGCAAAGGGACAACCAGCAGACCCACAACCAATGCGAACAGCATTTTGCGGCCGGGGAATTTCATCCAAGCAAAACCGTATGCAGCAAAAGCTGCAATAGCAATTGGGATGACAGTAGCAGGGACTGTAACTGCAATGCTGTTCAAAAAGGCTTGTCCCATGTCCGTCCCCTGTTGTGTGTACGTGGTGCCATCTTTGAGCTTGAGTGTAATGTTCCCGCTGGCGAGCACCTGTTTGTAATTAGCAAGAGTAAAAATTGTATTAGCTGTCCATTGGTAAGATTCAACATCCAGGTAGCCAATGCGCCGGTTGCCAATCCAGACATAACGTTTCCCATCTTTGTTGATGCCTTGAGCAAATTGTTCAAAGGTGGCGGTGATCCCCTCAAGCGTCATAGGTTGATATCGATCTACCTCTGGCCCTGGAGTGATTTTTTGTACGGATACCCAATCTTTATGGGGAAAGACGGTCCACCAGCCTGAAGAGTTGATGTCCAATCGGTCGCGGAAGGATGAAACCAATAGCCCAAAAGTCGGTATTGTCCATAGCAGACATATAAGAGCTAATGAGCCGTTTATCAGGAAACTATTCCAGAGTTTTGATTTCATCACAATGCCTCCCGGCGTGCAAACTGCCTCAAGTTATATGCCATCACAGGTATGACCGCGATGAACAGTACGACAGCAATCGCGGAACCGATCCCATTGTTGTTGTAGGTAAAATACTGCCGATAGAATTCTGTAGCGATCACACTGGTGCCGAATTGACCACCAGTCATGATCCATACCACATCAAATATCTTTAATGTAAAGATAACGATTGTGGTTGAGACTGTAATGATAGTTCCAAGAATCTGAGGAAGCATGATGCTGAAGAACACCTGTATCCCGTTGGCTCCGTCCACTCGCGCGGCTTCCAGGATTTCGGTAGGGATTCCTTTGATCGCAGCTGAGAATAAAACCATGGCGAATCCTGTTTGAAGCCAGATCTCAACCAAGATGAGGAAAAAATTGTTCCATGGTTGAAAGAACGCTGTCCATGCTTCTGGTTTTCCTCCGAAGAGGCCTACTGTAATCGCGTTGAGAAGGCCAATTTGTGGCGCGTCGATTGGCCGAACTGCATAAATAAAATTCCAGATCACCC
>DATKNJ010000202.1:0-2362 GCA_035541395.1 Anaerolineales bacterium | reverse complement strand
GACTGGAAATCCGATGGGTAGTCGCTGGCAGAATCAACAAACGAATCCATAAACGGAGTTCAGCTTAAACAAAAACAGTCGCCATTGCAGCGACTGTTTTTGTTTGTGTTATCCAACCATTGTTCCGAAGAGAAGACCCAGTACGTACGTAATAAGCGCTTCTCCTAATCCGATGATCGTCATCTCTGCACCGCTTCGCCACGGGCTTAAACCAGTCACAACCGTTTTGGCCGCACCAATTACGAAATGAGCAATTGTGCTGATCACGAACGAGGCGATGATCGCCGGATAACCTTCTGTGAAAAAGAACGGCACAATCGGTATGAACGCGCCGACTGCGGTGGAAAGTGTAGCCGAGATGGCGGCAACCCACGGATTGGGGAATGATTGCTCCGAGAGTCCCAATTCCTCGTTGGCCAGAGTTTTGAGCGCCGAGTCCGGTTCGGCGATCAAGTGCGCGGCGAGAGCTTTGGCTTCCTCCTCAGGGACGCCTTTGAGTTGATAGAAGAGCGCCAACTCCTCTTGTTCCTCTTCAGGACGTTCCTCCAATTCCCGTTTCTCACGACGAAATTCCGCTTCCTGTACTTCGCGCTCGGTCTTGGTTGCCAGATAAGCGCCCGATCCCATCGATAGGGCGGATGCCAACATGCCAGCCAGCCCGGCGATTAGAACCGCGGGGCCGCCGGCTGTTGCACCAGCTACACCAGAAACGATTCCGAAAACAGAGCCAAGTCCATCATTTGCTCCGTAAATTGCCTGACCGATCCAGCCGCCGCCGCTGCGATGCCAACTCTCACGATGCAAGATCATATCCAGGCGCGCTTGTGAAGTGAGTGGAGCGCTCGGTGCTGAACTTGAAGACTTTTGCATGGCTCCGCTATGGACTTCTTCATCGTGCAATACCAAACGGATCGCGCGCTGATCTGCTTCAGTAGGTGCCATTTCCGCCAGCGACGCGTACATCTCAGTATCGGAATCTTCATTGCTTTCGATACGTTTCAACGCGTTATCGGTTCCGCTTTGAACCAATACCCAGCGCCAGATTCGTTCGCCAATTGACTCGCGATCGGGAGGAAGTTCCGCGCCGAGTTCCTGCAAGCGCGTGACCCATTGTTGCGCGTGGCGGTGTTCGGTTTCGGCCAAACCGATCAGAGCCTTTTTTCTGGCTTCATTCGTTTCGCGTTCAGCGAGATTGCGATAAATTCTCTGGCTGGCCCGTTCTTTTTGCAGGGCTTCTTTCAGGCCATTGATGAATTTTGTTTGGTCTTTTGGATTCAAGGCATTCTCCTTACTTGTACAATGAAATTAATTTCGATTTAGATCAATCATCTTCCTCATCGTCATTTGAAACGCCGAGAATTTGATCGACTCGCTGCATGACGTCATCAGTTAACTTTGGCAGCACATCCAACGCCTTCATGTTTTCCTTGACCTGCTCCATGCGCGATGCGCCGGTGATCACCGTGCTGACGTGTTCATTCCTGGCGCACCAGGCAATGGAAAGTTGCGCCAACGTCGCGCCTAAAGCCTTGGCAAGCTCGCCTAGCTTCTCCACCTGCTTGAGTCTTGCTTCGTTGGTGACACTGCTGCGCATCCATTCATAGCCTTCGAGCGCGGCGCGGCTGTCTTTCGGGATGCCGCGATTGTATTTGCCGGTCAATAAGCCGCCTGCCAGTGGACTCCAAATTGTGGTGCCAAGTACGATGTCTTCGTACAAGCGCGCATAATCTTTTTCGACGCGCCTGCGGTAGAACAAATTATATTGTGGCTGTTCCATGGTCGGTTTGTGCCAGCCGTATTTGTCGCAGATATTCCAGGCCGCGCGGATTTCGTCCGCACTCCATTGCGACGTACCCCAATACATAGCGCGGCCCGAGGCGACGATATCCTGCATCGCGCGCGCGGTCTCTTCGATGGGCGTGTTGCGGTCCGGGCGGTGACAAAAGACCAGGTCCACGTAATCCAGCCCGAGGCGGCGGAGAGAACCGTCAATAGCTTCGAGCAGGTACTTTCGATTTAACGTGTCGTGTTCGTTGACTCCATCTTCCAATCCCCAATAAAGTTTGGTCGAGATGAGATAACTGCCGCGCCGCCAGCCTAATTTCTTGATCGCTGCGCCCATGACTTCTTCGGATTTTCCGCTCGCGTAGGCCTCGGCGTTATCGAAGAAATTGACTCCCGCTTCATATGCCGACTTCATCATGTCTGCCGCGGCATTGACGTCAGCCTGCGTGTGAAACGTAACCCACGACCCGAACGATAATACACTGACTTGAATACCCGCCTTTCCCAGACGGCGATATAACATATCCACAATCTTCTCCTTTAATTGAGGTGTAATTATTGTAACGTGAAACGAAAC
>DATKNJ010000201.1:0-2255 GCA_035541395.1 Anaerolineales bacterium | reverse complement strand
TGAGTCGCGGTGGTCGGTCATAATATGTAAACAAAGACGGCGTCGCCAAAGCCAACGGCAATCCATTGCGCGCGCCCCACAGATAATTGGCGTAACGTCCCGCGTTGTCTGATGTGCCGCGCGCCGCGAGAAACGCGTATGCAACGTCGCGGGTGCGAATCGCCGCAGCAATCTGCTCGACAGTTTTGTGCTGCGAACTCAACAAGGATTGGATGCGATCCGGCTGCTCGAGGATTTCAGAGTAAAGTGACATAATTTTCTATCGGAGGGAATACCCCGCCTCCGCCACGCCGGGAATTGCCACCGGCAAATGACCTTTGATCTCACTTTGGCCGAACACCGCTTTCGCCAGCGCACGCATGGACGGTTCCAAGATGCTGTAAGTGCATAGATAAGTTTTCGCTTCGGGGAAAGCCATGAGATCATAAGGCAAGCGCAGCGCAACGATGATCGTTGGGATATTCAATTTGAGCGTTTCACGTACCAGCGCGGCTTGATTCTTTTGATCAAAGGCATTGATCGTACCAACGACGATGACATCAAACGCGCGCAGTTGTTGCAGCAGTCCAGAAACATCGCTTTCTCCTGGCGCAAAGGGAACGACAAACTCTTCAACGCGCGGATGATATTTTCGCAATGCTTCGGCCAATTGCGGTTTGATATACGATGAAGTATCAGCGGGCGTGAGGTCTTGTGGCTGAGGAATCACTACCGCTATGCGTTGATCCGAATTGAGATGTAACGATAAAAGGCGCTCATCATCACGAACTAACGTGATCGAGGCCTCTGCGATTTCATCCGCGATCTTTTGATGTTCCGCACAGCCGATCACGCTCAAATCCGGTAGGAGAGGATGTTGAGAAAGCCATTCCTTCAACGCCAACACTCGTTGAGCTGAAGCTATGATTTCGGCTGTATCGAGTCTTCCATGTTCCGCGGCGTCCACAAGAGCTTTGTATACATGCTCATCGTCTTGCGGTTCGGGAATTTGCAAGAGCAAATCCGCACCAGCCGCGACTGCGCGTACCGATTCTTCGCCCAATGCTTCACCTTGGCGAATGGCATGCATATTCATCGCGTCGGTAACGATGATCCCATTAAAGCCGAGTTCCTCGCGCAAAATGCTTTTGAGAATCTTGGAAGAAAGTGTAGCAGGCGGCGCGTCAGGGCCATCGATGGCGGGCAGGCCGATATGTGCGGTCATGACCAGTTTTGCGCCCGCTTCAAACGAAGCGCGAAACGGAGAAAACTCGACGGCGCGCAAACGCTCCAAAGAATGTGGCACTACCGGAAGCTTATAGTGAGAGTCACCAGCCACATCGCCGTGGCCAGGGAAATGCTTGACCGTGGCCGCCACGCCTTGGGATTGAATCCCTTCAATCATTGCGGCGGAGAGTTGCGCGACTTCATTCGGGTCCTCGCCGAAGGAACGAACGCCGACTACCGGATTCTGCGGATTGAGATTGACGTCTGCGCAGGGCGCGTAATTTACATTAACTCCGACCGCTGCCAGTTCGCGTCCAAGGACCTCGCCCGCGCGGCGAGCCAACTCGATGGAACCAGTCGCGCCCAGGGCCATATTGCCGGGCAGTTGCGTACCTTGGCCAATCGCCATCAACTGACCTCCCTCCTGATCGGTCGCGATCAATAACGGAGGCAGGCCGAAGTCCCGCGCGAGGCGTTGCAGAGAATCATTCAAAGCGCGGAGTTGCGCGGGATCCTCAATATTCATACTGCGAAACAAGCTGACGCCGCCGATCTTGTATTCGCGCAACGCATGGATAATTTCAGGCGAAGGCTTATCCTTGCCGTGAAATGCCAGAAGAAGTTTTTGGCCGATGGCCTCTTTGATGTCCATTAAATCTCAGGCATGAACCGCGGATAGTTTACGGACGCGGTCATTGACTTCTTGTGAAAAATGCTGAATGAACTCCTGCACAAAATCGGCAGGATCTTTCGTTGAATCGTTAATCAGCGGAGTCATATCCATCGCGTAGGAAAGGCCGAGCGTCGAATCCACGCCGTGCGATTCGGCATAAGTAGCGTTGGCGCGGCGACGGCCCATCGAAGCAAGGTCGTAACGTTTGCCACCCGCGATCTGTGAATCGAAAACGCCCAGCAGCGCGGCCTGCAAATTTTCATGTTCCGACAAATCCATGTAATGCTTATCCGCGTCGTTCATCCAATCTAGCGCGCGCCAGACTTCGCAGCCATAGAGTCGCGCGGGACGTTCGGCGGGCGTCAATCTGCGCAAT